>JALTKP010000023.1 GCA_027078075.1 Gammaproteobacteria bacterium
CTTCTGGTAAAGCCTGATCCCATAATCCTAATGAAGAAATAATGTCAGGGTCTTGGTGTGACGCAAACAAATCAGTAATTTGATCTGCTTTAGCGTGATGAAGAATAGCGCCTAGCATTGGTGCAAATACTTCTATGCCGCCAGGATCCATCAATAGGGCACGTTCACCATCGACAATCATATATTGATTAGTATCAATAATACTTTCAGGTTTTTCAGGATCACGACCAAACATGAACCATTTGTGGCCACCGTCATAAATTTTAGTTACTTTCATTTTTTGTACTCACTATGCCTGTGCACGAGTTAGTGTTTTAACTCTGTCCAAATGTTTGTAGCTATCAGAAACTTTATCTTTAATAAATACTGCCGCATTATCAAGGTTAGACGCAACGACTTCGAGTTTATTGCGAAACTCTTGGGCATCCGAAGTGACAATGCGAGATACGGATGCAATAGCACGTGCAGATAACATATGCTCATTCATTTCTTCAAGTAACATGAATAAATCATTCATGCTTTTTTTGAAATCTTTAAATGAATCTACCATATGTAATTCAACGCGGGTCATTGCGGGGTCTAATGAGGTAACAAATTTGGCATCTTTGTGTTTTGTTATCACAGAGCTAAAGCGTTTATAAGCATCATAGGAGCGTTGTTCGTGTACGGCAATTTTTGATAACTTTAAAGCGTTTTCATTGATATGATTTACACCATTGATAGCTAATTGAGATATTTCGTCAATAAAATCTGTGATGGGCTGAAAACCAAGTCCTTTCTCGCCTGCTTGAGCAGATATCACTTTGGCATTTTTAGCTGCCAAAGAAACCCCATAGGCAACACTCATAACAGAATGTAGTTCAGCTGCGATGCTGGCTAAGGCGATTAATCTGTCTTCATTTGAGGCGCTGTTTGTACTCATGTTCTACCTATATAAATGTTCTACAGATGGTGTATCGGCAATAAAGAGGAAAACATAACTATATTTCACTTCAATAACCCAGTGATTTACTTCGTTATTGTTGACGTATCTGGGTACATAGCGATAGTCTGGTATCAAGAAATAAAGTAGATGAAGCATAGATAAACTTAAAATCAAAAAAAACGAGGTAACATAATGAAAGTATTTAAGATTATATTGATTGCGGGTGTGATTATTGTCGCGGCTGCGGTTACATTCTTGTTTTCATCTTTGGATGGTTTGGTAGAAGCGGGCATCGAGGAAGCGGGCACTAAGGTAACGCAGACGCGTGTTGAAGTAGGTGGGGTTAAATTAACCTTATCATCTGGTGAGGGAACTATCTCTAATTTAGAAGTTGATAGTCCAGCAGGCTTTTCACGTAAACAAATATTTACCTTAGGTGAAGTAACGGTTGCTGTTGACCCTAAAACGCTTACTGAAAAAGTGGTTGTTATTGACAAGGTAATAATTAAGGCGCCACAAATTTTTTATGAAATTAATGACAAAGGCGACTCTAATCTGGATGTACTGAAAAAGAACGTACAAAAGGCAACAGCAGGTATGGGGTCGTCTGAGAAATCATCAAGTGGTGGTGACGAAGTTAAACTCATTATTCGAAAATTAGTCATTGAAGGTGCAGAGGTTGATGCACGTATTGCGGCTCTAGGCGGTAAAGATTTATCAGCAAATCTACCTCGTATCGAGTTGAGCGATATTGGTAAATCATCTGGCGGCGCATCTGCCGGAGAGATTGCTGAAAAAGTGACTAAGATATTAATCTCTAAGACCACAACGGCGATTGCGGAAATGGGCGTCCAGCAATATATAGGTAAAACAGCGGAAGAAGCTAAAGCTAAATTACAAGAAAAAGCCAAGGGTGCTATCACTGATAAACTGGGTGATCAGCTTGGTGGTAAATTAAAGGGATTGTTCTAAGTTTAAGTGATAACAGTCGGTATCTTCATGCCTGTGTGCATTTTGATACCGGCGATTTTATCGGCTATATGAATAAGCGGTTTCAGATAGCTTTGTGTGTTTTCATTATATTGATTTGAGTCGGTACAATAATCTTCAATATAAACACGCAAGGTTGCGCCGCTTGTGCCTGTTCCAGAAAGCCTAAAAATAATTCTTGCGCCATTTTTAAATAGCAGTCTGATTCCTTGATGTTCGCTTATTGAGCCGTCGATGGGATCAGTGTAAGAAAATTCGTCCGCTGTTTTGATAGTGTAATTATCAAACTGTTTGTCGCTGAGGTTAATTAAATTGTTAAGTAAATGTTCGACTAGATTTTTTGCAGAAGTTGTTTCTACACCTTGATAGTCATGACGGGTATAAACGTGTTTACCAAAACGTTGCCAATGCGCTAAAAGAATTTCACTGACGGATTGTTTTTTGACGGCAACTATATTCAGCCAGCATAAAACTGCCCAGATACCATCTTTCTCGCGGACATGATTTGAGCCAGTGCCAAAACTTTCCTCACCACAGAGTGTGATTTTATTTGCATCAAGCAGATTGCCAAAAAACTTCCAGCCAGTCGGTGTTTCATAACAATCAATCCCTAGTTGTTTTGCGACCACATCAATAGCCGCACTGGTTGGCATTGAGCGTGCAACACCGCTGAGTCCATTTTTATAGGCGGGGATAAGTGTGGCATTGGCAGCAATAACCGCCAAACTATCGCTTGGGTTAACAAAGCATTGACGACCCAGAATCATATTTCGATCGCCATCGCCATCAGAGGCAGCACCAAAATCAGGTGCGGTGTCAGACAACATGCGCTCGGCGAGTTCATGAGCATAAGTGAGATTGGGATCAGGGTGTCCTCCACCGAAATCAGCTTTGGGTTCACAATTTAATAAGTTTTCTTGGTTAATACCAAGTTGTTCGCCAAGAATTTTCTTTGCGTACGGACCTGTGATTGCGTGCATGGCATCAAAACAAACTTGAAAACCATTATCGATAAGCGATTTGATGGCACTGAAATCAAATAATTCTTGCATGAGCTGTGCATAATCGGCAACGGGATCGACAACATCAATTATGGTATGACCGAAGCTATGTTGATCAATACAGTCTAAGGGGACTTCAGGTATATCAGCAAAATGATAATGAGCAATCTTTAAACTGTGCTGAAAAATGGCTTCTGTAAGCGCTTCCTGTGCAGGACCACCGTTGGCTGTATTGAATTTAATCCCAAGATCACCGTCTGGTCCACCAGGGTTATGGCTGGCGGAGAGAATAATACCGCCAAATGCTTTATTTTTACGGATAAGATGAGAGGCTGCGGGAGTTGATAACAAGCCATCATGACCGACGACAATACGACCAAAACCCGCCGCAACTGCCATACGAATAATTACCTGAATAGCCGTTAAGTTAAAAAAACGACCATCGCCACCTAAAATAAGCGTCTTGCCAACGTAGCCATCTAATACATCAAATAAGGATTGAACAAAATTTTCCAGATAATGCTCTTGCTGGAAAGTAACCACAGATTTCCGTAGACCAGAGGTGCCAGGACGTTGGTCTGAATAAGCTTTGCTCGCGACAGTAACGATTTGCATTCAATGATTCTAGCAAGCTGGTGGAAAAAATGGCAGATTCATTGAAATAGTCTTGAAATGAGAGGCTTTCAACCCCATCTAGCAGCGATAACAAGTCGATTTTAATCATTTTTGGAGGAAGTTCTTACCATGACCGTTGAAGCGCATAAGGAAACCATGGAGTTTCAAACAGAGGTGCGGCAGTTGCTGCAATTAATGATCAACTCTCTGTATAGCAATAAAGAGATCTTTTTGCGTGAATTAGTCTCAAATGCTTCAGATGCCTGTGACAAATTACGCTTTGAAGCTCTGTCTGATGATGCCTTAATGGAAGGCGATGCTGAAATGGCTATCATCGTTGAGTTTGATAAAGATGCCCGTACCATTACGATTTCTGATAATGGCATTGGTATGAATCGCCAAGAAGTCATTGATAATATTGGTACGATTGCCAAGTCAGGCACTAAACAATTCTTTGAAGCATTAAGTGGTGACCAAGCCAGTGATGCGAACTTAATTGGCCAATTTGGTGTTGGCTTCTACTCTGCCTTTATTGTGGCTGATAAAGTGACCGTCGAAACACGACCTGCTGGTAGTACCGCAGAACACGGTGTTCGTTGGGAATCAGCCGGTGAAGGTGACTTCTCATTAGAAACAATCGAAAAAGAATCTCGTGGTACCTCGGTGACGCTGCATTTGCGTGATGATGCGGATGAATTCCTTGATGGACATCGTTTACGTCATATTATTCGCACTTACTCTGATCACATTAGCTTACCAATTAAAATGTGGTCTGAACCAATGCCGCCAATGGGTGATGACGATAAAGATAAGGAAACACCAGCACCAGAATTGGAAATGGTAAACAGCGCCTCTGCATTATGGGCACGTCCTAAGAATGAAATTACGGATGAAGAATATAACGAATTCTACAAACATGTCGGACATGATTTCCAGGATCCCTTATGTCATGTGCATAGTCGAGTAGAAGGGAATGTTGAATACACCTCTTTGTTGTATGTACCATCGAAAGCACCATTTGATCTTTGGGATAGAAACTCACAGCACGGCATTAAATTGTATGTGCGTCGCGTCTTTATTATGGATGATGCCGAACAGCTTATGCCGCAGTACCTGCGTTTTGTACGTGGTGTCGTAGATTCATCAGACTTACCTTTGAATGTGTCACGTGAAATCTTGCAGCACAATAAAGCCATTGACAGTATGCGTTCTGGTTCAGTGAAGAAAGTACTGAGCATGCTAGAAGGTCTTGCTAAAAATGATCCTGAAAAATACACGATTTTCTGGAATGAGTTCGGTCGTGTTATGAAAGAAGGTCCTGCTGAGGATTCAGCAAATACAGATAAAATTGCCAAGCTACTTCGTTTTGCAACAACTAAAACAGATAATGAAGCACAAACTGTTTCATTGCAGGAATATGTTGAACGTATGCCGGAAGGACAAGATAAGATTTATTTCATCACGGCAGATAGTTTTAATGCGGCTAAGAACAGCCCGCATTTAGAAGTTTTCCGTAATAAAGGAATTGAGGTTTTATTACTTGGTGAACGTGTTGATGAATGGCTTGTATCTTCTTTAACTGAATTTGACGGCAAACCAATGCAATCAGTTGCTAAAGGTGATTTAGATTTAGGTGACCTAGAAGACAAGGAAGAAAAAGAGAAGCAACAAGCAGCAGAAGAAGAGAACAAGGATTTTGTTGAGCGTATTAAAGAAGCATTGGGTGACTCGGTTAAAGAGGTGCGAGTAACGCATCGTTTAACAAGTACACCTGCCTGTTTAGTATCAGATGCACAGGATATGAGTGGCAATCTTGAGCGCATTCTTCGAGAAGCGGGTCAGGAAATACCGACTATGAAACCCATTCTTGAAATTAACCCAACCCATGCCTTAGTTGAAATGCTTAAGGAACAGTCTGAACAAGAGTTGTTCACAGATTGGTCAAAAATCCTCTTTGATCAGGCATTACTGTCCGAAGGTGGTCAATTAGAAGATCCCGCTGGTTTTGTTTCGCGTCTTAACGCTATGTTATTGAAATTAGCTAAATAAATGCACTAAGCCCGTTCGACACTCAAGTCGAACGGGTTCTTGCCGACATACTCTATATAGAAGGTCAGATGGTGACTGAGGAGGGTATGATGAGCCTGTTTCGCACGTTTTTATTATGTTTTGGTTTAGTCTTTGTTAGCTCTGGTATTGCCTTTGCTGAAGAGGAGGCTGGACCAAAGTCGATTGCAAGCCAAGAACCGCGTTTTGATCTTTCAGTGCTTAAACAATATATACCCGATATTTATCCAGATCCTCGAGCGCCAACAGCTCGTACAGGTGATAGCCTTAAAACCTGTGTTGCGCTAGATGATGAAATAGTCACCTTATTACCTTTAACTTATCGCACTATTCCCGATTTTTATGATGACCCTAAAGTAGCAGCAGCGATTTGGTTAACTACAACGGGTGTTACTTTATTTGATTTTTTCCCAGATGATTTACCATTAACTAAAGTTCCCTTAGGTTATGCAACGTTAGCGTATCCAGAATACAAGAAATACAAAGAAGAAAAACGTATTCGTGAAGTAAGCCTGAGAATTGAATCATTACGCCGTACTAAAGCGCGGATGCGGTGTTTTGAAACTTAAGAGTTAGTTTAATTTCCAATTCTTTTTATATTTAACTGTTTCAGACCAGATTACACCCTTATATGTGTTGTCCGGTGGGTAGTGCTCGAATCGAATCGCAATTGTACTGGTTGAAGAACGAGTAACCCATTTTCTTTTCATATTACTTCGGCTTAATCCAATGCTTGCACGACCTACATTTAAACCTGATTCAACATCAATGTGATTGACAGACCAATAGGCATGATCGGGCGTAACATACATTCTGATTTCATTTGCAGGGATTTTGTGTTTGTAGGTATAAATAACATCAACGACTAAGGTGTCATTTGTTTCAGTAATAATGCGGACTTCGTTAACTTTAATTGAGTAGGGCGGCGATAAACGTTTCTTATTTGAGAAAATAAGTTTGCCAGATTTATCATCTTCAATGTATGTATTTTGGACTTTTTTGATTTTACTGGGATCAACCTTCGAGGCATTTTCTTTTAAATCAGGATGAATGACACTATTACTACTATTGCATTCACTGTCTTTGTAAACAAGCTTTCCATATTGATCTTTACATTGGAAAATATCAGCTTGAATAGTGGGTGATATAATTGATAATAATAAGATTATTAAAATGGGTTTCATTATTTTTTGCCATATCATTGTATGCATTTGTATAAACAATATATGACGTTGGTTATAAATCAAGTTTTTCATTATTTTGTCTGTACCATAACATCAGGCATACTGAGTGTTATGGCTGAGACAATGAATAATATGCGCTTAGATAAGTGGCTCTGGGCAGCACGCTTCTTCAAAACCCGTGCACTGGCATCTGAAGCGGTGAGTGGAGGTAAAGTACATCGTAATGGAAAACGAGTTAAGCCGTCACAATCAATTCAGGTAGGCGATGATTTAGAAATAACGAAAGGCGCATTTCGTTTTAACATTATTGTGAGCGGTTTGATTAAACAGCGTGGCCCCGCGACATTAGCCCAAACCATGTATGATGAATCTGAAGAGAGCATTAAAGTTCGTGCCGAGCTAGCGGATCAGTTACGTGCTGAAGCCGCCCAAAATCCATTACCGGCTCGTCGTCCAGATAAACGATCACGTCGACGTATTATTCGTTTTACACGCAAGTGAGAGAGCTGTAATAATTTAGTAAAGCATATCAATATCTTGCCTTCTATAAGTGACATCCTGTATTCTCATTTTTATGTTAATTGCTCTATATAAAAAGTAAACATAGCTTGTCTAGGCAGCGCCTTGTTCTTTTAGTTGTTTTAACGGTTCTCATAGCCGTTATAGCCTTGTTTGTGAAATTGCCACTCGTAGTTGAGCGTATCGCTTTTTCTAAGCTAAGCGAGATTGGCGCGAAAGAAATTAGTATTGAGTTTACCGATGTCAGCTTGGGTAAAACTAAGCTTGGTAGGCTTGGATTTATTCTTGAATATAATGCTAGACGTTATCAAGTTTCATCACGTGACATCGAAGTTTCGTATAACCTATTTGATCTTATTTCTGGCGACCTTAATAAAGTAACGGTTCCGGATATATCAGTGCTTGTTGAAGCACTGCCGACTAGTAAGTTAGACGAGCAAAGCACCATACCGAATCCGACTAACTGGCTCGCAGGCTTACCATTTAATGATCTTGACCTTAAACATCTAACGCTTAAATTAGTTGATGTCGACAAGCAAACCCTGATAGCAGATATTAACGGTAGATTAAAAGTAGCTTCTAATTCTGCCAGTGGTAGTTTTGACATACAAAATAATCAATTCGGTTCACAGCGACTTGAGTTTGACTTAGTGCCATTGGGGCTAACTCAGCTTTCAATATCATCTGTATCTACAGATGCCAGTACAATAAAATATCTCGAGTTATCATCAAATCATTGGCAAGTAATTAAGGGGGAATTACGGTCAATAGTAGGCATTGATATTGATATTCAATCGTT
>JALTKP010000024.1 GCA_027078075.1 Gammaproteobacteria bacterium
CCATTCTCATCATCATAGCCTTTAACATTAATCTGACTGGCATGTTCCCAAGCAAAAGCTAGAGCTGAAACAATTACACCCACCACAACTGCCACAGCTAAATCCGTTGCAACAGTAACACCTGACACTAGAATCAAAACAAAAGCATCGGTACGAGGAATCTTGCGAATAATACGTAAACTGGTCCACTCAAATGTACCAAGTACAACCATGAACATCACCCCAATTAATGCCGCCATCGGGATAATTTCAATTAAATCTGAAGCAAACAAAATAAAGCTTAATAAGAACAAAGCCGCCGCGATTCCTGACAAACGCTGGTGTCCGCCTGAGTTCACATTGATCATGCTCTGACCGATCATGGCACAACCACCCATACCACCGAACATGCCTGTAACCGTATTAGCAATTCCCTGGCCAACACATTCACGGTTACCGCGACCACGTGTGTTAGTTACTTCGTCAATCAGGCTTAAGGTTAGCAATGACTCAATCAAACCAATCGCCGCGAGAATAATGGAATACGGTAAAATAATTTGTAGCGTTTCAAAGGTAAAAGGAACAGATGGAATATGGAATGTCGGTAAACCACCTTCAATAGAGGCTAAATCGCCCACAGTTCTGGTATCAATATCAAAACCAATCACCAATAACGACACTGTAATAATCGCGGCTAATGCGGCAGGAAACGCCATGGTTAGCTTTGGCAAGTAATGCATAATAGCCATTGTAAGCGCAATGAAGCCGAGTAGAATCAACATTGGCTGACCGGTCATCCACTCTTTAACACCTTCAGCATTCTCAATTTGAAAGTGTTGTAACTGTGCTAAGAAAATAACAATCGCCAGACCATTCACAAAACCCAGCATAACCGGATAAGGCACAATACGAATGTACTTACCAAGTCGTAAAACGCCCGCCAATATTTGTAGTAATCCCGTTACTACAACAGCAGCGAATAAATATTCGACCCCGTGCTCAGCGACTAATGCGACCATGACCACCGCCATAGCACCGGTTGCGCCTGAAATCATACCAGGGCGACCACCAAAGATAGAAGCCAGTAATCCAACCATAAACGCTGCGTACAGTCCCACCAGAGGATCAACACGCGCTACAAAAGCAAATGCCACCGCTTCTGGCACCAATGCCAGCGCAACCGTTAAACCGGAAAGAATCTCATTTTGAAAACAGGCGCGGTTAGCGCAACCAAGCTGAAACATGCAAAACCTCAAGGTTTTAAGTGGGTAAAATTGCCGCGCATCATACCATAGATAGCGTTAGACGATTGTCACCCATAAAAAAGGGATGCTCTAGGCATCCCTTTCAAATTCATGCCCTTAAATAAGGAAATGAAGCTTAGCTACAACCCTTAGGGCGTGGCAAGCCAGCAACTTTATTGGCACATTTAATCAAACCCGTTGGAAATAATGAGTAAATGTATTTTTGACTACTACGGTCAGCACCAAATTTCTTTTTCATCATCTTAGTGAATAAACGCGGTTCAGCAACAACACCATTTTCAGTGAAGTATTCACGAGCCAGATTAATGACATCCCAATGTTCGTCTGTTAATTCAGGAACCTGCTCATTTTTAGCAATTTCATGCGCTAAAGCTTCACTCCACTCTTCCAAGTTTAATAACCAACCGGCTTCACTTAGCTCAATTACTTTGCCATCTACTTCTGCTTGCATAACACCTTTGCTCCTGAACAAATTTGAATCATGTACGTTAATCTTGAGTGATTTTATCGGATATTAACCCCTGCTGTCTATATAAGTATTCAATAATATTTATTATATTTATAGTGTTTTTTATTAATTCAACTAGAATCAACAAGATAGCAAATCATCCAAGCAAGATTTTTTTTGCAAAATCCTCTAACATAGCGCTCCCAAACTAACGATTAACCCTAATTAAGAGTAAGTAGACGTGCAAGAATTTATTCCAGGACAACGTTGGATCAGTGAAGCAGAGTTACAAATGGGGCTCGGTACCGTGCTTGAAAGTGATTTCCGTACAGTCACTCTTCTGTTTCTTGCTACCGGTGAAAGTCGAACGTATGCACGCCAATCAGCCCCTCTTACTCGCATGGTGTTTTCCAATGGCGATACTATTAACAGTAAAGAAGGCTGGCAACTGATCGTTAGTTCTGTCGAAGAACAGGATGGGCTGCTTTTTTATCAAGGCAAACGCCTTGATACGGGTGAAACAGATACCTTAAAAGAGACCAATCTCGATAACCTAATTCAACTTAATCGTCCTGCCGAGCGACTCTTTAGTGGCCAAATTGATAAAGAAAAATGGTTCAAACTGCGCTATGAGACTTTACAGCACGTTAACCGACTCGCACATTCTGATCTGCGCGGTCTAACCGGTTGCCGCACCAGCTTAATTCCACACCAAATGTATATTGCCCATGAAGTTGCCAACCGCTTCGCACCACGCGTACTACTGGCTGATGAAGTAGGCTTGGGTAAAACTATTGAAGCAGGCTTAATACTGCATCACCAGTTATTAACAGAACGGGCTAACCGTGTGTTGATCATTGTTCCGGAGAGTTTAGTTCATCAATGGTTAGTAGAAATGATTCGCCGCTTCAACTTAAGCTTCAGCGTATTTGATGAACAACGCTGTCTTGATATGGAAGAAAACCTTAGCGACGAAGAAAGACTTGATCCCGATAACAATCCTTTTCAAACAGAACAGCTAATACTCTGTAGTCTGGATTTTTTAAGTACTAACCCGCAACGCTTCAAACAGGCTTATATGGGTGACTGGGATTTACTGGTAGTTGACGAAGCGCATCATCTTGAGTGGAATCAGGAACAAGCCAGTCTTGAATATGAGTTAATTGAATTATTGGCAACTGAAACGCCTGGTGTACTTTTGCTTACCGCAACACCCGAGCAACTTGGTAAAGCCAGCCACTATGCGCGTTTACGCTTACTCGATCCGGAACGTTTTCCTAGCTACGAAAATTTTCTTAAAGAAGAAGATGATTACCAACCCATTGCTGATGCCGTAGAAACACTGCTTAGCGACAAAACGTTATCGGAAGCACAACAAAAGAATCTGCATGCGCATTTCGACAAACAAGGTCAAACGTTAGATTTAGATGAAGCGCATAATCCAGACACCCGCCATGATTGGATTGAACGTATGTTAGATCAGCATGGCACCGGACGTGTATTGTTTCGTAACACACGTAATGCTGTGAAAGGTTTTCCGTCACGCCATGTAACAGAATACCCACTCGACGCACCGTTAGATTATGTTCCTCAAACTGCGGATATCCAATTACAACTTTGTCCTGAGTTGGCATATCAGGGGTCTGAAGCTTGGACTAACATTGATCCTCGTATTGATTGGCTGCGTCAGCAATTAAAACAAATCGGTACGGATAAAGTATTGCTGATCACTGCCAGTGCCGAAACGGCGATGGATATAGCGGAAGTGCTACGGGTTAAATCGGGTATCCATGCCGGTGTATTCCATGAACACATGAGCATTATCGAACGAGATCGTGGTGCCGCCTTTTTTGCTGACATGGAATTTGGTTGCCAACTATTGATCTGTTCTGAAATTGGTAGTGAAGGTCGTAACTTCCAGTTTGCGCATCACCTGATTTTATTTGATCTACCACTCAACCCTGATTTACTAGAACAACGCATTGGTCGTCTTGATCGTATTGGTCAGGCGGAGAATATCCAGATCCATGCGCCTTATATAGAGGGTACCGCACAGGAAACCATGTTCAAGTGGTATCACGACGGCCTCGGTGCTTTCGAGCACACCTGCCCCGCCGGTCATAACGTGTTTGTTCAAGTTGAAGAAGAACTCTGCGATGCGCTGGCTGCCGCTGATTCTGATATCAACGACTTAATTGCTAAAACAGCGCGTCTACATAACGATCTTAATGAAGCGCTGCATAATGGTCGTGATCGTTTACTTGAATACAATTCATGTCGTCCTGCGATTGCAAAAGATCTTTACCAACGCGCACTCAAGCAAGATGATACTGCTGAGCTACTTGATTACCTTGAAACAGTTTATGACTGTTTTGGCGTTGATAGTGAAGTTCATGGTGAACAAAGTTTTGTTATCCATCCTGGTGAACATATTCAAAGTGATGGGCTGCCTGGTCTGCGCGAAGAAGGCATGACCTATACCTGTGATCGCGATACGGCTTTATCAAATGAAGACATGCAGTTTTTTACTTGGGAGCATCCACTTGTTACAGGTGCCTTAGATCGCGTGCTTGCCAATGAACAAGGCAATACCTCAGTTACTTCACTTCGCTACCGTGGCGGTAAAGCCGGTACTTTATTGATGGAGTGTTTGTACACACTGGAATCTGCTTCGAGCCAAACCTTACAAGCTAGTCGTTACTTACCCCCCACAACTATTCGTGTTGTGGTTGATCAACAAGGCAAAGCAAGTAACCCAGATATTCCGCATAACTTTATTAATAAATACAGTGAACGCGTTAAAGGCAAAACCGCCAATCAAATTGTGCGTGCTTATAAAGACATTATGAAGAACATGCTTGATGCCAGTAAAACCATTGCTGAACAACAAGCCCCTTCTATATTAAAAGCTGCACACGATAAAACCCGCCAAATGCTTAAAAAAGAAATCGAACGCTTACAGTCATTACAACAAGTAAACCCCAATGTGCGCGATGAAGAGATTCAATTCTTCCAAGATCAGTGGCAAGCACTCAATGATATCCTTGATAATGCGGCATTGCGCTTAGATGCGCTTCGAGTCATCGTTGTTACTTAATATTTGATAATTTAGAGCTAAATTTGACTACATTTTGATCACATTTTTAGTCAAATTTGACCATTATCAAGCCATAGTAACCATTTGTAAAACATGGGCAATAGCCTTTTTTAAATCATAAGCCACTGATATATAAGAAATATAAATACGATAAATCACCTTTATTTTCCTCATACAAACAATTATTAGCCTTTTCTAATATTAAGTATTGCTAATATTAGAAAAGTCTAATACCATATCCCTACGTTGTTACTACGCCAACGAAAAATTTACTAAATAAAATACATTTTAAGCAATACAACAAATTAAAGAGGGAATGCAAAATGAACATTAAAACTATCTTAGTTGCTGCAACAATCGCTGCTTTACCAATGGCTTCAGCTCAAGCTTGGTGGGGACCTTTCAACAACAATGGTAACGGTTTTGGTAACGGTGCTGGTAACGGCGACATGTCTTTCAGCATGAATGCTAAAGCAAACGGTAACGCACAAGGTCAAAACGCTTACAACAATGGTTACGCTCCTTACGGTTACGCGCCATACGGTGCTCCAGTTGCACAAACTGCTCCTGTTGCTCCAACTGCTGCTAAAACTACAACAACTGCTCCAGCTCCAGTTGCACCAGTAGCTGCTGCTCCACGTGGTTACGCGCCATACGGCAACCCTTACTACAACAATGGTAACGGTTTCTTCAACGGTTTCGGTGATGGCAACATGTCTTTCAACATGAACACAAGTGTTCGTGGCCAAGGTCGTGGTAATGCACAAGGTTACAACAACTACGGTTACGCTCCTTATGGTTATGCGCCATACGGTTACGCTCCAGTAGCTGCTGCTCCAGCACAGGCTGCTAAATAATTTACTGCCCGCAGTAAATTAAAAGCCCGGTGTTTCGGCACTGGGCTTTTTTATTGGGTATAATTCAATACTCAAATAAAACGTTCTATTGGAATTTATGAATCAAAAATGTGACATTACTTGTACGGCTAAAACCCTTAAGGCGATTTCACATCCATTACGCCTAAAGATTTTGTGTAGCTTGTATAAAAATGAATTGTCTGTAAAAGATATTCTTAAGAAATCAGGATCGTCACAAAGTAATATCTCCCAGCATCTAAGCTATTTAAGAGATAAAAACCTTATTCTTTCACGCCGTGATGCAAACCGGGTTTACTATCGTATCGCCAAAGTCGAACTCATCGAAATAATTAAGATGATGCAAGCACTCTACTGTCAAAACGAAGCTGCTTAGTAAGCAATCCCTTTGCTCGTCAGGTATTCTTCGTAGGTACCGTGGAAATCAACCAAACCTTCATTTTCCATATCAATGATGCGTGTTGCCAGTGATGAAACAAACTCACGATCATGACTGACAAAGATTAATGTGCCATCATACTTTTCAAGCGCCATATTGAGCGACTCAATAGATTCCATATCAAGGTGATTAGTTGGCTCATCCATCAATAATACATTTTGATGTAACTGCATTAACTTACCAAACAACATACGTCCTTGCTCACCACCTGAAATAACCTTCACAGATTTAAGTACTTCGTCCTTAGAGAAGAGTAATTTACCTAAGGTGCCACGAATGGTTTGTTCGTCTTCACCTTTTTGCTGCCACTGGCTCATCCAATCGAATAAGCTCATGTCTTTCTCAAAGTCTGCCGAATGATCTTGTGCAAAATGCCCTACATCAGCATTTTCAGACCATTTCACATTACCGCTATCTGGTTCGATTTCACCAGCCAATGTTCTTAATAAGGTGGTTTTACCAATACCGTTAGGACCAATAATAGCGATCCGTTCACCCGCCTCGACCATTAAGTTCATATCTTCGAATAATTTTTTATCATCGTAAGCTTTTGAGAGGTTTTGTACTTCTACTGCTAAACGATGTAATTTCTTATTCTGATCAAAATGAATATAAGGATTTACACGGCTCGAAGGTTTGACATGATCCAACTGAATCTTATCAATTTGCTTAGCACGCGAAGTAGCTTGGCGTGCCTTAGAGGCATTCGCAGAGAAACGTGCCACAAATTGCTGTAACTCGGCAATCTGGGCTTTCTTCTTAGCATTGTTCGCCAACATACGTTCGCGTACTTGAGTCGACGCCAACATGTATTGATCGTAGTTGCCTGGGTAAACACGTAATTCACCGTAATCAAGATCAGCCATGTGAGTACAAACACTGTTCAAGAAATGACGGTCATGTGAAATGATAATCATAGTGCTATTACGTTCGTTGAGGATGTTTTCCAGCCAACGAATCGTATTAATATCCAAGTTATTGGTTGGCTCATCCAATAGCATAATGTCTGGATCAGCGAACAAAGCCTGTGCCAATAGAACTCGTAGCTTCCAACCGGGTGCCACTTCGCTCATTGGACCGGTATGCTGCTCTAAGGGGATTTCCAGACCTAACAGCAATTCACCTGCACGAGACTCTGCTGTGTAACCATCCAGCTCAGCAAACGTAACTTCAAGCTCAGCGACTTTCATCCCATCGTCTTCGCTCATTTCAGCTAAACCATAAATACGGTCACGCTCTTGCTTCACTTCCCACAGCTCAGCGTTACCCATAATAACGGTATCAATCACGCTAAATTCTTCAAAAGCGAATTGATCCTGACCCAACTTACCAAGGCGCTCATCTTGATCCAGCATCACCGTACCTGAGGTAGGTTCTAAATCCCCACCAAGGATTTTCATTAAGGTCGATTTACCACAGCCATTCGCGCCGATAAGACCGTAACGGTTACCTTCGCCGAATTTAACTGAAATATTTTCGAATAAGGGCTTTGCCCCGAATTGCATGGTTATGTTGGCTGTTGAGATCAAGGTTCTGTTCCAAAGTCTAATATTAAAGGGATATAACGGCGCGCATTATCACATAAAAAGCAGCCTTTGAGCGAGTCTATCGACAAGATTAGTCCGATCCGCTGATTCGTCCACGCAAATTTTTCAACTTACCGCGCTGCTGCTTGCTTTCAAGCCGCTTTTTAACCGAGCTTCGTGTTGGCCGAGTGGCTTTTCTGGGCTTTTGACGCATTAAGGTTCTTTTTAGCAATGCCTCTAGACGCTGTTTAGCCTCCTGACGATTTTTTTCCTGACTACGATGCGTTTGCGCCTTAATGACAATAACGCCTTGTCGGTTAATGCGCTGATCAGGGTAATTCATTATCCGCTGCTTACAATCAGCCGGCAGGCTAGAATGCCGTACATCAAAACGTAATTGTACTGCTGAGGAGGTTTTATTAACATGCTGTCCGCCAGCACCCTGAGCCCGAATAGCACTGAACA
>JALTKP010000025.1 GCA_027078075.1 Gammaproteobacteria bacterium
ATTACTGGAGTAACATCATGACAAAAATGGTCAACTGCGTAGTCCTTGGCGAAGAAGCCGAAGCACTTGATAAAGCCCCTTACCCCGGTGATCTAGGTCAACGTATTTTAGAAAGCGTTTCAAAACCTGGCTGGAAAAAATGGATGGGGCAACAAACTATATTAATTAATGAACACCGTATTAATGTCGTTGATCCCAAAGGACGTCAATTCCTTGAAGAACAGATGGAACGTTTCTTTTTTGGTGATGGTGGCGATACTCCTGAAGGATTCACTCCGCCAGAAAAATAGATATCAAAATTCACCTTAGACCTTCGGGTAATATTTTTTCGATGCATTTTGAACGAGCGAAGCGAGATCTTAGCATCAAAAAAATATTACCCGAAGGTCTAAGCATCTACATTTTACTCATACTTCTTAAGCAAGATCCCTTCATCCCCACAACAGTTCGCAGCGCATTTTAACTTCGCATTCAACTCTTCTGCATCTGCCTCTAAATACTCTGACACAGGCATATTGGTTTCTGCACAATCACAACCTTTGTCATCATATACATAACTATTCACTAAGCCAGCCTTCTTCGCCTCAGCATGTGCCTGCCACATAATCTCAGATGGAGTTGCAGGTAAATCTGATAATTTATAAGCAGGAAAAAAACGCGTGATATGCCAAGGGCTATCTTCACCCAAATTTTCTGCTATCCATTTTGCAATTTCACGTAACTCTTCAATGGAATCATTTTTACCTGGAATAATATTGGTACGCGTCTCAACATGAATACCCAGTTCTTTGGCTTTTTTAATAGAAGCCAATACTTGCTCGACTTTCGCTGTAGGACAAATGTCATGGTAGAACTCATCACTCAAACTTTTGATATCAGAACACAACACATCAACATACGGCGCCATAAGCTCAAGTGCTTCATCGGTGACAAAACTATTTGATACATAGACTGTATACAAACCCGCCTCGTGCGCCAGCCTTGATACATCGATCACATACTCAAGCCACACCGCAGGTTCCGAATAAGTAAAAGCAATCCCTTGTACACCATGCTTTAGTGCAGCTGCGACAAGATCTTCAGGTTTTACCCATGCGGAGGTTGATTCACCTTTAGCTAAATCATCCAGAGCCGAAACACCCCAGGAAATTTCCAAATTATGGCAACCACCACAACGGAAATTACAGCCGTAACTACCAATCGACATAATTTTAGTTCTGGGCTGAAAATGCTTCACTGGTTTATCTTCGATCATGCCAATATCAATTGCGGAAATGACACCATATGAAAGATTGTAAAGTGTGCCATGTCTATTCACATGCGCCTGACAAAACCCGCGCTGCCCATGCTTTAGTTTGCAATGCCACAAACACAAGTGACAACTTGTAGTGCCATCATCATGCTTTTCTTGCAAGGTTGTTTCAACAAGGCGATATGATTGTTGTGACTGTTCAGACATGGTTTAACTCGAATGTTTATAACGATGTCTACACGGTATGGGAAGCCTTGCGGATAGGCAACCCTTAATCTATAAGGGCTTTATTCGCTCTCACCCTCGAAAGGTTCTTCTTTAAATAAAGGCGTATAAAAAAGAGGCACAAGCAATATTAAAATAAAACCAACGATATTAAGTGTCCATTCAACTGAACTTACATCCATGAACAGCGCAACAATCATTAAAATAGTTCCGGGGATCATGGCTAGTAACCACGATTTATACCTAACACTACTATCACCATTGCAGGCATTACAGGTCGCTAACAAACCTGGGCTTAAAATCATTTTACGTAGAACAGAAATTCCCTGTTTTTTACAATGAGGACAATGCATCATTATTATCAATCCCTTTAAACTCGTTACCAATGCCAAATACGTTAAAATCAATTGATATTACTTTCTTACTGAGTTTGGATCTATGACCCGATCAGGTCATAGTTAGATTTTGGCTCGCCACAAAAATGCCGTCTATTTTCCGCTGATCGCTTGACGATTGGGGGGCAATCGCGTCTAATACGGCGCTCGACCACAGGGTCGAGTGGTTAAAGCACACTTTTGAGTTTGTTTTACACATTTCAGATGGCCGGATAGCTCAGTCGGTAGAGCAGGGGATTGAAAATCCCCGTGTCGGTGGTTCGATTCCACCTCCGGCCACCATTTGAATCAATGCCAGCACAATGGCCCCAGAAATACCTTCTAATTGTCATCTATGGATAAAATCAAGGTAAATCAATGTGTTGAAGCTCTCTGCCAATCAGGCTGTGAAGCTGTGCGAGCTACAATCTCTAGTATGGAAATGGATTTGCGATCTTCTCAAACAGAAAATTTAGATCCACGCGAATATGATGCGGTGCTTAACGAGCTCAAATCAATTATGTCGGTCTACGATAAACCCAAAAACTAATTCGCTTTTTCTTCCAGATAAACAGACCAGTCACGCTCAGGATCACCCGAAACGAAAAAATGTGGGTTTAGTAATATATCCTTAGTGTTATAGCGTAAAACATCCATATTTGTGTCAGTTAAACGCCCTCCCGCCTCTTCTACAACACATTGAGCTGCAGCTGTATCCCATTCAGAAGTAGGCCCTAGTCGTGGATATACATCGACCACCCCTTCTGCAACTAGACATGACTTCAAAGCACTGCCCATGCTAATAATCTCGTAATCTGCCAAGTTAACAAGAAATGCGTCCAAAGAAGGCCCTCGATGCGAACGACTACCAGCAACAATCACCTTATCTCGTGCGGGCGAATGGCAGTGAATAGGGCTTCCCTGTCGACCAGGCTCGCGTTTAAATGCGCCTGCACCTCGACGAGCATAATATGAAGTTCGCATTACAGGCGCATAGACCACGCCTAATACTGCCTCACCATTCTCAATGAGAGCAATATTGACAGAAAACTCACCATTTCGCTTAATAAACTCACGGGTACCATCAAGCGGATCCACCAACCAATAACGCTGCCATTGCTTGCGTTCTTCAAATGGGATACTTGCCGATTCTTCTGACAAGATGGGAATCTCTGGGCTAATTTTCTGTAAACCAGCATCAATTAAATGGTGTGCCGCCATATCAGCTTCGGTCAAAGGGGTTTTATCTTGCTTTTGTTCAATGTTGTAGTCGGTATCGTAAATCTCAAGGATTTTCTCACCTGCCTGCTCTGACAACTGAATAATCGCTTCAAGCAACTTATCATCGATGGCTGTCACGCAGATTTACCCTTCTCTAGCAGCTCTCTGGTCATAAATAAGGCGGCGATGGTTCTCGCCTCAGTACATTCTGGGTGCATCAACAAAGAAGACAATTCTGATAGCTTCCACTTCACCACTTCGAGTTCTTCCGGCTCATCACCTTCAAGACGTTTGGGATAAAGATCTTGTGCTAGCACCACATGCGTGGTCGCACTTAAATAGCCTGGTGCCACCGTCAAAGAGGCTAAATGCTGGAGCTTATTTGAGCCATAGCCAATTTCTTCCATTATTTCACGGTTACCGGCTGGCAGAATTTCTTCATTATCTTCTATTCTGCCTTTGGGAAGCGATAACTCATAACGATCGACACCCGCTGCATACTCACGGATAAGCAATACCGTATCATCATCCAGCATGGGAACAATCAACACAGCACCATTGCTAGAGCCGCAAAGGCGCTCATATTGAACTTCAGTACCATTGGAAAAGCGTAAATCCAGCTGTTCTATATGAAATAGACGGCTTTTCGCGATGGTTTTAGTCTGTAAAATCTCGGGTTTATTTGGCATCCCGCTATCAATCGCCTTTCTGATGCGAACACTACTTCGCCTTGAGTTTGGCTATTCTAGCATTAGATTCACGTTTAGCGACGGGATCACCTATTACAAGATCATGAAAACGAATATCGGTATTCAAACGACCTTCAAACCATGCCTCAAAATGTATTGCACCAGCAGTACGCCAAACCTTAAAACCATCCTGAGCCGGTGGCGTAGTTTCATAAAATCGCAGCCGTTTGGCTTCAATTTGAACATCCATGGTAACCCGCATAGGGTAATAGCCATCAAAAAAACGGCGCATAAAAGGACCACTGCGTAAGCTATAGGTACCATCTCCATTGTAAACGAACGAGCGGGTTTCTGCGGTTACACACAACACCGCCTGCCTGCCAATATCTTCCAACTGAACTGAATTTTCTTCCACCCAAGCTTTAGCGATATTCTCACTACGTGATACTTTCAAATTTCGGGAACGTGATTTACTAAATAGAATTTGTGCTAGTGGCACAACATCGAGATTACGGTGACATTGCTCTATAGTCACCCAGCCATCTTCTAAACTACGATCAGTGATAATCATCTTATTATGATGGTGGTGAACAGCCTCATTTTTTTTCTTTTCAACAAAGGCTAACTCGCCTTCATTCACCTCGTCCATTGCTAGGCTATCGCTATCATCAAATAGCCATTCTTCCATTTGTTCCGGTGTTAATTGTTGCGAGTAACTGCTCGGGCTTAACCCAAGCAAAAATAGGGATATCATGAATACGACCAGTCTAGCTCTAGACATAATTACACCTCCTTATTAGTCCAAACTACAAGCAATCCATAATCTTAAATATAGTCGATAAATCACCAAACGATAGGATCCTCTGTTAAAGTATGTCGGCAACTAATCAATAATATAAAGCCCATGATTAACTGGAATAACATCTCAAGCGTTTTTCTTGATATGGACGGCACTTTGCTGGACCTGCATTTTGACAACCATTTTTGGCGTGAGCATGTGCCCATGCGCTATGCTGAATATAATGGCCTTGAAGTTGATGCCGCTAGAGAGCATTTGTTCCCATTATTCCAGTCTGTCGAAGGCACCATGGAGTGGTATTGTGTTGATTACTGGAGCCAACAACTTGGTATGGATATCGCAGAACTAAAGCGTGAAATTGATCACTTAATTAGTATTCACCCTCACGTTATCGATTTTCTTGATGCAACAAAAAAAGCTGGCAAGCGTGTTGTGTTAGTTACCAATGCTCACAGCAAAAGCCTTGAATTAAAAATGCAATCAACCCAACTTGCGGGGCATTTCGATGCAATTATTTGTGCACATGATATCGGGCTACCCAAGGAAGAGCCGGCATTTTGGGATAAACTACAATTAACTGAAGTATTCGACAAAGCCGAAACATTATTAGTTGATGACAGCCTACCGGTACTACGCTCTGCCAAACAATACGGTATTGAGCATTTACTCGCTGTTTATAAACCTGATACTAAAGCGCCTATAAAAGACGTAGAAGAATTTAACGCCATTAATTATTTTAGCGAGATTATGCCTTAACAATTATTATGCTTATAAAAGAACTTGCCAATACTCTAATGCCACCGTCATTTAAAAATGACGAAGACTATAAAGCTGGTTTTGTACGCGTTGCTATTGGTATTTTCATGAGTCTCTATCTCGGTATAGGTACCATGCTGGGATATTTTTCTATCTCAACATATAGCTTCACCGTCATGTTGTCGTCATTCATGATTTACTCAATCGCAGTTTTTATATGGATACTAAAAGAACCCGGGAATATCCCCAGACGCTATATTGTTATTTTTGTCGATATTTTATTCACAACGCTTTCAAGCATAATTGTTGGTTTATCTGACAGTCCTTTTTACCTCATCTATATTCTTATTTTTATTAGCCAAGGTGGGCGATTCGGACGACCTTATTTATTTGCTGCTGCAATAATAAGCCTAATTTCTTATATTTTTCTTTGTTTTATTGATCCTGATTTTTCTGAGCATGCATTAGAAAGCTCGTTCAAAGTGATCGCGCTAATTGTATTACCTTTATATCTAGATGCAATGCTAAGAACAATTCAACGTGCTAAAAAAGCTGCCGATGATGCGAATGAATCGAAGAGTCGTTTCCTCGCTACCATGAGCCATGAGATTCGCACCCCGATGAGCGGTGCTGTAGGTATGATCAACCTACTTAAAACAACCGCCTTAAATGAAGAACAACAAGTCTATGTTGATGGTTTATCAACATCAACCAGTCGCTTACATATGTTAATTAATGACATATTAGATTTTTCTAAAATTGAAGCAGGAAAACTTTCTCTCGAAACCAGACCTTATAATTTGGAAGATAGTTTAAAAGAAATTGATATCATGCTGGGCTCAATGGCTAAACAAAAAAGTATAAAGTTTAGCTATACAATATCTGATGACATTCCCAAAACCTTACTTGGTGATCCTTTCAGACTATGCCAAATACTTCTTAACCTTGCTGGTAATGCGATTAAGTTTACCGAACAAGGTGAAGTTAAAATCAGTATTCGCCAACACCATAACAAGCTGTGTTTTGAAGTCACTGATACTGGCATTGGAATTGAGGAAAAAAATCTTCGTCATATTTTTGATGGCTTTACTCAAGCTGATTCATCTACGACACGTCAATTTGGTGGTACGGGACTTGGAACAACGATTGCCCGTGAACTTGTAAAATTAATGAAAGGGCAAATTGGTGCCAATAGTGTTATTGGTGAGGGCAGTACATTTTGGTTTGAGATTCCACTGCAAACAACCAACTTTTCAGAATTTTCTTCTGATACCGACTCCACTGATGCTGTGCCCGTAAAAACATCAACGACGTCACTAAATGTATTGTTGGCTGAAGACAGTGAAATTAATATTCTCTTTATGTCAACCATGCTAAAAAAGTCGGGGCATAAAATTGATGTTGTTGGTAATGGACAACTGGCATATCAAATCCTTTGTGACAATGAATACGATATTGTCTTTATGGATATGCATATGCCGATCATGGATGGGATTGAAGCAACTAAAAAATGGCGTGAGGAAGAGGCTAAACGCCCTAACACTAAGAAAATTCCTATTATCGCCTTAACTGCCAATGTGTCCGAAGACGATCGTCTTCGTTGTTTAAATGCCGGTATGAACGAATTTTTAAGTAAACCAGTATCACCGGAACGGCTCGCGGAAATTCTTGATATTTATTGTATTAATCGAACTAGTGATTAATGCAATTACATTACATTAAATTACCACTATCACGTATGGTTATCGTTCCATCGACATCCACATGCCCTAATTGATTAAATCCCTCTAAAAGTCCCGGTACACTCGTATCATGAATTCCAAGTTTCATCGTATATTGGAATGCTGCAAAGCGGGTAAACACCATTTCACCAGACAAAGAAACCGCACCACCAGTATCACTCAGTTGTAAAATAAGACGCCCAGCTTGATTCGCAAAATTAGCGTTGAAACCACCAAAAGCAATGTTCTCAGGCGCTAATAAGCCCGCCTGTTGCCAATCGAATGCTCCCGCCGCCGCAATAATGTTTTGCTGATCAAGTTTAATTTCATCAATACTTACTACAATAATTCCTGCCAGCAATAACTCTGAGTTAGCTAACCGCTGAGTTATCGCCAGTACATCTATATTACCGTGAGTATTTGTTAGAGAAATAATATCCGATGACAATATCAGTTCACCCGACAGTGCTATGCCTGAATCATTCAATTGCCACTTTATTGCAGCTTCACCGAATAATAAAGCTAATGGTGATAACTGCCAATCCAATTTATCTAACGTAATTTGAGGTAACTGAATATGTTCAACATGTCCTGACCAGATAGAACCAGAAATTCCCTGTAACTCTAGCTGAGTGTTGGTTTCAAACTGTTGATAAACAAATTTTGCAGGAAGTTTATATATTAAAAAGAAAAGAATAACGACCAACAAAAAAACAGTAGTTTGCCAAACTTGACGCATACTAACCTACCTTTAAGGTTAGCCTTACATTAACACGACCAGATTTGTCAGTGCGCTCACTGAATAGAGAAACAATACGAACACCTTTGGTTTGCTGTAAACCACCGAGCCATTTTATCATGTCATCAAAAGCAACTTGATCAATCCATACCTGTACAGCTTGCTGTTGATTTTGTTCAACCCGTTTTATAACGGCGCCCGGCAATGCCGACTTGGCACTACGGTTAATAATGCTTTGCATGGCACTGGCATTAATCTTTTTATAACGACCTGTACCCTTAAATTTCTTCACTTCATTAGCAGATTTCAACATCTGCTGATAAATTGTTTTTTGTGATTCAATCGCGGCATTCAGGGATGCTTGTTTTGCAATCAAAGGTTCCCATGCTAATAAATATATTGCTATTAATAGCAATACAATGCCGCCACCGATAACAATCATACGCTCGCGTGGATTTAGCCCATTCAAAGTTTGTCGAAAATTATCCAGCGTTGCCATTATTGACTCCTTACCTGAATAAGACTCACTAACTTACCTTTACGCTGCGAAGATGACTTCACATCAATTTTAATGCCCGGCAGTTTTAACATCGATTCTTTTACATTCTCGAGTATTTGTAAGTCTGACAATTCAAGCTCAAGATCAACGACTGAATTTTTATAACTCATACTTTTAATCTCAACCGCAGGGACTTTCACCAACACCTGACTTATTTTTTCCATTAGCTCGATAAAACCTTCACCACCTGATGCTGAAGCACCTCGTAATGCCTTTAGCTTAATTGCCATTTGCTTTTGTGGATCACTGACTCGCTTAACATCAGGGAAAGTTTTCCTGAACACTTGCTCTATTTTATTCTTGTAACCAGCTTGTACTGACTTGAGCTGCTGTACCTGAAAAATATTTATTCCAAATTGCAAAACAACCCATACTAATAATAATGCCGCAGCGGGTACCCAGCGTTGTTTGCCACGCAGCCAACGCGTGCTACGCACAAAAGCTCCTTGTAGGAGATTAATTGCTTCACTGGATTTATAACCACTAATTAAAGCGGCCAAGGCACTACCATTACATGGCTCACTTGTTACCGGTACAGAAAAGATATTCTTAAATTGTTCAGAAATATCCTCTTTATCACCACCACAGTTGGTCAACTGCACCGCGTCAGGGTCGGCTTCACATTCACTTGCATGCGAAGATGCCATAACGGAGAGGTTCACTGCATCACAAGCAAAACCGGTTTGCTCACCACTACGAACACAAACAATATCGCCTTCCAATTGCAGCGCAGACCAATCGCCATTAATACGAGGTAACGCCAGTACATCTGGTACCAGCACATCCGGTTCGATATTGGCCGCTTTAAGTTCTTGTAACCATGTTTGCATACGCTGTTGAGAAACAACCACCGCCGCAACCTTACCGTTACTGTCCTGATGACCGATAGCAACATGCATCGCATCGATATCATCAATAAGCTGCTCTTCAAGCGCATAAGGAACCGCCTGTGCGAGCTTCTGAGCACCCTTTACGGGTACTGTTGTAGAAGCGAGTAATACATCAACCGTGGGAACGAACACCACAACATTCAAATCATCATCACGCAAAGCTAGATGCTTTAAAGCACCAGACTCTACTTGCTCAGGTAAACAACCCGCTTCGGCACAATATGCCCAGCTAGCGCCCTGTTCATTAAGATGAATATATAGTTGTTGCATGTTTATAGTTCTGCCCGACTACGCTGAATAACCAACGGTAGTGAAGTCCTTTTATTATCTCGTGCTATCACACTGGTTTGACTGGCATTATAGCGACCTAGCTCAACAATTACCCGTGTCTTAAAGAATTGACTTGTAACACCAATGCCTTCGACCTTTTTACCAGCCAGCGCTTGCTGACCTCGAAATTCGGCTATATCCAGATATCCTTGCTTGGGTCGATTCTTAAAAATAACATCTGCATCAATCAAGGTAGTTCGTAATATCGCAGCAAGCAGCGGAACGCTCAACGTATTCACGTTAATATCAACTCGCTCTGGTAATACTGAAATATAAGGCCGTAACTTATCGTAAGCAGCTCTCGTAACACCTTTCACTAACAACAACTCGCTTACGCTAACAAATGGTGCATTAGCGGTTCGATAAGGCAATTTCAGTGCCAGATATTCTTGATCTTCTGCACCCGTTGGTAAACTGATATTAATATCAGCATCGATCCAATCCAATATAGGCTGAACCAATTCAGTATCCAGTTTCAGTACTGCGAGCAAATTCCTAAAATTTTCAATATCAACCTGGCTTGGACGGCCTTCTTTACCCAATAAGTTATTCAGGTTAAAGCGACCTTGCAGATCTTCCACTTGAACCTGAATTGTGCCCCTATCAATATCCAAACTCGAATCGATTTTTGCCCAATTGTCATTAAGGCTGTCACTTTTACCTTTTAATTGATCTTCCAGTAATAATTGTCTTACCCAATTTTCTCCTGCGCGAAGATATAAAATGGCTTGATCACCTTTAATCATATTTTCTGCACGACGAATATCAATATGTTGCTGTTTTAGCATTGAGGTTGCAATCACACTTGCCAAAGCAACAATCAACAAGGCTGTCACCAATGCAGTGCCTGATTGATTTGTATATTGTTTAAACCATCTCATGACACTTGAAACACTCTTCTCAGAGCACCCCATTTCTCATCTTCAAATGTAACTTCAACCGCAATAGGAAGTTGCTGCAACCCGACCTCGTCTATTGTCCAGCTAGTCAACCATTCACCATCTGATTTTAAAAAACGAAATTTTAGCTTATCTACATTAGGCAACATCACTGAAACATAAGGTTTACTGTCTTGCGCTCGATCAAGTACTGACCAATTTAAACGTAACAAGGAATTATCATGTACAGCATATGCAATTCGCTGTAATGAGCTACGTTTCTGCCCCGGTAAAAGGCGTCTCCCAGCTACTGTTAACTCTATCAATACGGTTGCTTTTGCTTCAACCGTTTCACCAGTCTGTTCATTCTTATAGGTATAAGAATAAACATCAGCACCGGTATGTATTGCCGGTTGCACATCACCATAATTATCACGAACAGCTCGTGGAGATACTTGACTGAAATCACGTGCCAAACGTACAAAGCCTCGTTGTACTTCCGCCAAACGTGATGATTCAAGCGCCACTGTTTCTCGTGTGCTCAAAACGCTATTCAAGCCACCATATGCAAGCAAAGCAAGAATAGAAAAAATCCCCAGTGCTAGTAACAGCTCAATTAATGTGAATGCTAACTGGCCTCTTCTCATTGCTTTGCACCAATAAAATTAACAATTGAGGCTAAGGCTGAACTATCATTCCTGTCTTTATAAACACGCGTTTCAATACGCAGCAATGACTTTGTATCTGTAGTGATGACTTTTGTATTAATGTACCAAGTTCGTTCTGCCATTTCGACTTGCGCCCACTCATTACTGGCGGTAGAAAATTCTTTTAACTGTTGCTCTGCAACTTCATTCATTACCACCCAGTGAGCAAAACTTTTTTCTTTTAAATAATCAGTATTAACAATACTCGCATTAACACTACGAATAGCAGCAGATAGCGCCACAGCGATAATGACGAGCGCAACTAAAACTTCAATTAAAGTCATGCCACACATTTTTGAAGAATTTGGATGCGAATTATTTGTCATGTTTTATCGTCGCCTGACTATCACCGCTTAATTGATAGCTAAACTCGGTATCCTGTGAACGCAGCGTTAATACGAAAGGACTGGCTTCACCGCTACTATAGAAATATATTCTCTCGACTACTGCCTCATCATTAGAGACATCACTGCCTTCAACGCTCAATTCAACTGATATACTCTCTGGTAGTACTCGCCGACGAAATACCTGATCATTTTTTATTTCTAACCATTGATCGTCTTTTAGATTTAGAAAATGGTAACCATCGGACTCAAATTGCAGCGCCAATTCCTGACTGAGCAAGATTGATTCTTCAGAAGCCAACTGCATCAATGCGGCTAATCGCAAGCCTTGCTCTTTTAAATCATCTTGTGGAGTTTTCAGTCCAAAAGATAAAACTGTAAAACTAATCGTGATCCCTAGAATCACTAATACAATAAGTAATTCTAGTAGCGTAAATCCTTTACTACGCCGGCACACCTTGCTTAGTTACTCCAGTTTCCAATATCCGCATTAATACCTTCACCACCCGGCTGTTTATCTGCGCCAAATGAATAAATATCAATCTGACTATTAGCTCCCGGGCTTAGGTATTGGTAAGGCGTATTCCATGGGTCTTTTTGTAACCGCGCAATATAGCCACCTTGTTTCCAGTTACGTGCATTCGCCGGTTTTGTTACCAATGCTTCCAAGCCTTCATCCGTTGTTGGGTAAACATCGTTATCTAACTTATATAAATTTAATGCCGACTCGAGTGTCAGAATGTCCTGCTTCACTTTTACTAATTTTGCTTCATCAGGCCGATCGGCAACTTTAGTAACGACCACCGCGGCTAAAATACCGAGAATCACCACAACTACCATCACTTCAATCAACGTAAAACCAGATTGATAATTTTTCTTAAATTGCTGCATATTCATTCTTACTATCCTTGTTCTTCAACTACTTTACTAACTGATTCAAATCAAAAATTGGCAATAAGATCGCCAATACAATCACCAAAACAATCACACCCATAATTAGGATCATGGCGGGTTCAAAAATTTTCATTAACGTCGAAATACGATTCTCTAAATCACGTTCCTGGTTTTGTGCCGCTCGCTCGAGCATATCTTCTAACTTACCGCTGCTCTCACCACTACCGATCAAATGTAATACCAGTGGAGGAAAATAATTACTTGCCTCAAGTGCTTTTTGTATTGTTGTCCCTTCGCGTACACGTAAGCTGGCTTCAAGTACAGCTTCACGCATCGGTAAATTCGCCATGACGTTAGCACTAATTCGTAAGCCTTCCAGCACAGGTACGCCACTGGCAGTCAAAATACTAAAAGTACGTGCAAAGCGTGCTGTGTTCACCCCACGCACTAATTTGGCAACTAGTGGTAATTTAAGTAACCATTCATGGTAACGACGCCGAATACTTTCAATTTCTAATGCTTTACGCCAACTAAAAATACCTGCAATAACCACTAAAATCATTAACCAGCCATAGGCGCGAACCACATCACTAGTGGCAATTAAGGCACGTGTTAGTAAAGGTAAGGTTTGCCCAAGATCGGTAAACACCTGCACAACCTGCGGAACAACATAACCAAGTAACAAACCCACCACAGCTAACGCCGTAAGTGTTAATACGGCGGGGTAAATTAATGCCTGACTAATCGATTGAATCAGCATTTGGCGATTTTCAGTGTAATCGGCAAGCCGTGATAGCACTACATCTAGATGGCCCGTTTGCTCTCCTGCTGCCACGGTGGAACGGTACAACTCAGGAAATATGGCAGGAAAATCAGCCAAAGCATCGGCCAAGGTATGGCCTTCTTTAATACGCGAACGCACAGCGGCAATCGTTGCTTGCATGCGTTCGTTCTCAGTTTGTTTGCCGACGGCTTCAAGGGTTTCTTCTAAGGGCATACCCGAACCAACTAAAGTTGCTAGCTGGCGCGTAAATACAGCAAGCTCGGTTGAGCTAATACCACGTGTGAATGTTTTTTTCTCACCATTGGATTTGCGTTGACTGACTTCATCAACCGATAAAGGTGTTAAACCTTGGTCTCGAAGTTGCTGGCGAATTTGTCTTGGTGCATCACCTTCCAACACACCTTTGAGTTTACGTCCGCTAACATCCAACGCAGTATATTCAAAGGCGCTCATTGATTAATCTTCGCGGGTTACACGCAGGATTTCTTCAATGGATGTGGCGCCAGAAAGAACCAGACGTCTACCCTCATCAGCAATACCGGGTGTTGATTTCCGTGCATAGGCTTCGAGTTGCTGCTCACTGGCACCGTCATGAATCATACTACGTAATGTTTCATCGACCAGTACTAACTCATAAACACCTAGTCGGCCTTTATAACCAATACCATTACAACTATCACAACCAACTGGCTCGTAAATAGTCGGTGCTTTGTCTACCTCAATTGCCAAAGCGGCACAATCACTCGCTTTTGCAACATGGGGGCGTTTACAATCTGGACATAGTCGACGTACTAAGCGTTGTGCTAATACGGCACTTAAACTTGAAGATAATAAGAAAGGTTCAACACCCATATCACGTAAACGCGTCACTGCACCAACTGCGGTATTAGTGTGTAATGTTGATAACACCATGTGACCGGTCAAACTTGATTGCACTGCAATCTGAGCCGTTTCAAGATCACGAATCTCACCAACCATCACTACATCTGGATCTTGACGTAAAATCGCTCGCAGACCACGTGCAAAAGTTAAGTCAACTTTGGTATTTACATGTGTTTGGCTAATGCCATCAATATAATACTCAATCGGATCTTCCACAGTCATTATATTGCGTTGCTTGTCATTAAGACGTTGCAACATCGCATACAAAGAGGTTGTTTTACCCGAACCAGTCGGACCGGTTACTAATATGATGCCATGTGGTTTATGAATCACGCCACTAATTAATTTTAGTGTTTTAGGCAGCATTCCTAAATGTTCTAAATTCAAACGCCCAGCTTGTTTATCCAGCAAACGCATTACTACCCGTTCGCCACCACCCGCTGGTAATGTTGAAACACGTACATCTACCGCACGACCTGCAACCCTTAAAGAAATACGGCCATCTTGAGGTAGGCGTTTTTCTGCGATGTCGAGTTTTGCCATTACCTTAATACGCGAAACCAATAGTGGTGCAATGGCGCGATGAGGCTCAAGAATTTCACGCAACACACCATCAACGCGCATACGTACAACAAGGCGATTTTCGTAAGGCTCAATATGAATATCCGAGGCATTCTCTTTAATCGCTTCGGTTAATAGTGCATTTATCAGACGAATGATGGGTGCATCGTCTTCGGTTTCCATTAAGTCTTCTGGCTCTGCCAAATCTTGTGCAACACTGAACAGATCATTGCCTTCAATGTCATCCATGATATTCATGGCTTCACTGGAGCCTTGTTCATATTCACTTTGTAACAAAGCTTCAAACTGTGCATCTGTTATAAATTCAATTTTAAATTTACAAGCAAGGTGGCGACGTAACTCAGCGAGATTTATCGCTTTAACATCTTCGCGACAAATAACTTTTAAAATATCACTTTCAACACTGCCTAACAGCAAGCCGTGCCGCTTTGCGTAACCAAAAGGTATTCGCTGTGATACAGCTTCAGCCGTCACTTTTCCTTCTAGTTGATTATCGACAATTTCTAAGTGCATAATTTTTCTTGGTTACTTCGCATTACTTTTATAAGGTGGTGGAATTTCCAAATATGTATCCAGTGTAGGTAAAACCGGTGCCACACTATCATCCAACAAATTCACACCATCTTCTTTTTCTGCCAACTGCTGGGCACGAATATAATTGTATTTATTACTAGAAAGAATTTTTCCTTTGCCATCTTTCAAAATCACTGGGTGTAAGAAGACCATTAAATTAGTCTTTAGTTTACGCGTCGTGCGACTGCGAAAAAGGTTACCTAATAATGGAATATCGCCTAACACTGGCACTTTAGAAACACCTTCGGTTAAATCCTCTGAAATTAAGCCACCAAGCACAATAATTTCACCGTCTTCCACCATTACTGTGGTCTTAATTGAGCGCTTATTGGTAATAATATCCGCTGATGTTACGCTGCTATTGTCTGGTACCACGCTGGATGTTTCCTGCGTAATGTCGAGTTTAATCGCATCGCCTTCGTTAATCTGTGGTTTAACTCTCAAAGTAAGACCAACATCCTGTCGTTGAATCGTCTGAAAGGGATTAGCCAAACCACCGGTGGTTTGTTGTGAACCGGTAACAAACGGCACATTTTGACCTACAATAATTTCAGCCTCTTCGTTATCTAACATCACCAGATTTGGTGTCGATAATAAGTTTGAGTCATCATCCGATGCAATTGCACGTAATAATACACCAAAGCGGTTACTACCACGCCCATCGCCGGCACCAATAGTAAAACCACCACCCAATGTTGTAATAGGATTTGCGCTCAATGCGAGGGAAAGAATATTTGGCCCAGTACCAGGGAACTCAGAGGCTACCACACCATTACTTGAATCAAGTGTGCCAAACTGAACTCCAAGTTCAGAGCTCTTGGTCGACGATACTTCTGCAATAATCGCTTCAACCAATACTTGCGCACGACGAATATCTAACTGACGTATGACACTCTTTAACGAACGCATTACATCCGGCTGTGCCGTAATCACTAAGGCATTGGTATTCACATCTGCCTGTATACTGATGTTAGATGCTGGCTTCCCTGCAGACTTAGATTTAGGTTTACCTGCCGCTTTTAAGATATTACTACTAACATTGGTTAGTACCGGTACAATGCTTGCTGCATCAGCATATTTTAAGTAAACAACTTGCGTGCTTCCGCCGCCACCAGTTGGTGAATCTAAGTGGGCAATCAATGCGCGTAAACGTAAACGCTCACCCTTATCACCACCCAATAAAATACTGTTAGTACGTTCATCCGCAACCAGCATCGGGGCACGATTAGCTTGCTTACCAACACCACTGCTTTTCTTCAGCGCACTTAATACTCGAACCATCTCAGCAGCTGAAGCATGCTGTAATTGCACCACCTCAACATCATCGTTACTGGGGCGATCGATACGTTTAATTAATTGAATAATACGCGCAATATTATCGGCACGATCTGAAACAATTAAAACATTTGATGAAGGAAATGCCGCCATGTGTCCTTGCTGTGGAATCAAAGGACGCAAAATAGGTACTAGTTGCATGGCATTCACATAATCAACCATCACAACACGTGTCACTAACTCATCTCCGCGACCTGGTGCACCACTACTCGCAGTACGAATACTGCTTTGTTTTGCCGTTGAGTCAGGCACAATTTTTACTACGCCATCGCCTTGCACAGCAGCAAAACCATGTACTTCTAAAATAGATAAGAAAGTTTGATAAACCTCTTCGCGAGTAAGAGGTTGATGCGAAATAATCGTAACCTTACCTTTAACGCGAGGATCAACAATAAAGTTTTTACCCGTCTTATCGGCAATGGTTGAAATCAATGTGTTGATATCGGTGTTTTCCAAATTCAACATGGTCGTTTCATCACCCGTCATCGGCGCAGCTTGTATTACCGGCGACAACAATAACGCAGGCAACAACAGCGCCATTGATAATAACTTTAATAACGAATTCAAACTTGAAATTTGTTTGTTCTGCATCCTACTTTCCCCAGTTGTATCGCTCTGCGTCTAAATGCAGAGGTGACAAAGCCGCCTACCTGTTCCAAACGGAGCAAGTAACGGTTTGGTCTTACAACGAACTATTTTTTAGTCTTAGTGCCGAACTGTTATCAGTCCGATCATTTTATTGTATTGCGAGTTCTTTATTCGTTAATACTTTGCGCCGTAAACTCAGGTTTTCCATGCGTCCACGGTACTCAAGCAAAATACGTTCATCATATATTTCTTTAAGTATGGCACCACCTGGCAGGTTGTCACCTATACTGTACGACTTTTCTCTTGCATTCTGACCTGCTGCAATAAATGCCACGGCATTACGTACATCTGACGAGGCAATCACACCTTTTAGTAACAGATTCAGTTTAGTCTCAGGCGCATTCGAACCACGTTGTACCGATACGCTTGAATCCGCTTGTCCAAACAAATGACGGTTAGCAATCTGTTGCGACATTAAAATAGCTGATTGCTGTGTCGAGCGATTAACAATGGATGGTGTTGAGCGTATCGATTCCGGTAAATCACCCTCATCCAGCATTTGCCATGTAACACTAGCAATCGCCTGAGCAATTAATACCAATAACAGCAGATTAACAAACCAAACGAGTGTTTGTTCTCCAACATGGTCTGTTATTTTGCTAATCATCGAAGCCATTTGCCATCAATTCTTGTATTTTTTAGTCAAAAAAATCCGGAAAAATCCGGATTCCATTTGTATGTACTTGATACTAGCAGCTTTTTAGGGCTTGGAAAATGGCTATTATGTAGTCAAATAGCGTATTTTAAGCTAGGCATTTAGTACTAGTTTATACTAGATTAACGTCTATGTCTTTGACCTTGTTGAGGTTTTCCTCTTCCACGTGAACCACCGCGGTTTCCCTTATGATCTGGGCGTGGCTTACGCTGTATACGTACCGGTGCCTGTAACTCGTCTAAAAATAGACTTGTATCAACCTGACCAACCGGTAAACGACTGCCGATATATTCCTCAATATCCATTAAATTAAAGGCATAAGTTTCACAAGCAAAGCTAATCGCATCACCTGATTCGCCCGCACGAGCAGTTCGGCCGATACGGTGCACATAGTCTTCGCTGTTATCCGGCAGATCGTAGTTAAATACATGACTCACGCCATCAATATGCAAACCACGAGCAGCAACATCGGTGGCAACCAACACTGGCAGCTCGCCTTTCTTGAATTCTTCTAATAAGCGTTGGCGCTTATTCTGGGGCACATCACCTGACAGAATGCCGGCACGAATACCGTTACTTTCTAAATACCCCCAAATCTTTTCACCGGCACGCTTGGTGTTAGCAAAAACAATCGAGCGACTTGGATCCATGTGCTTCATTAAGCCTATTAGGAAAGGAATTTTTTCATCATTAGCGGTGTGATAAACAACCTGTGTGACCTTATCTGCGGTCATGGTTTCCGCTTCAATCACGACACTTTCAGGCATATTCATATGTTCGTAAGCCAATTCCATTACACGGTGTGACAATGTCGCAGAAAACAATAGACCAAGGCGCTTACTCGGCTCTGGCATACGGCGCAATAGATAGCGTATGTCTTTAATAAAGCCTAAATCAAACATGCGATCTGCTTCATCGAGCACAATCACTTCGGCTTCTTTTAGATTAAATACATGCTGTTTAAAGTAATCGATAATTCGGCCAGGTGTACCAATTAAGATATCGCAACCGTCTTCAATTGCCTTACGCTGGGTATCGTACCCAGTGCCGCCATAGGCAAGCGCCAATTTAAGACCTGTATGCTTACCAAATTGCACCGCGTCTTTATGAATTTGGATTGCCAACTCGCGAGTCGGTGCCAACATTAATGCACGTGGCTGATTTTGCTTTCTCGAAGGAGAAGCGGGGTTTCTCATCAAGCGCGTCATGGCCGCCAATAAAAAAGCAGCTGTTTTACCGGTACCTGTTTGGGCTTGCCCTGCAACATCTTGGCCATTTAAAGCCAGTGGCAAGGTCTGTTCCTGAATCGGTGTACAGCGGGAAAATCCTGCTTCTTCAAGACCTTGCAGCAGTTCAGCTGGTAGATCCATTGATGAAAAAAGGGTGTCTGTTAGATGTTTATCACTCATGGGGATGGCAGCATAACAGAATGAAGCGATAATTGGGCTTGCAATAAAGATCTGATTAAGCTCAAATCTTACCTACACAAGAAAACATCCTGAACACATGTCCTGTATACTGGACTTGAATCATAAATATTGAAGTGGAGGCTACATTTTGAGCGAAAGCATCGTTCACGTCACAGATGACACATTTGAAGACGTCATTATTAAGGCTGAAGGTCCGGTCCTGGTTGATTATTGGGCAGACTGGTGTGGCCCGTGCAAGATGATTGCACCTATCCTTGAAGAAATTGCAGCGGAATACGCCGGCAAAGTCACTATTGCGAAACTCAATATTGATGAAAACCCCGGTACAGCACCTAAATACGGTATTCGTGGCATTCCTACCCTGATGATTTTTAAGGCAGGCAATGTTGAAGCCACTAAAGTAGGGGCCGTTTCCAAGTCTCAGCTTACGGCATTTATCGACAGTAATATCTAATACAATGGCTGCGTTCATGTTTCTGGACGCAGCCGTTTATTGGTGCTAATGTTGGTTGCAATTGGAAGTTGTTAAATCTTCCGCACAACAAATTCGAAAATTATTAATCCAAACTTATAAAACCTATTTTAATCAACACGTCTGGGTATGGCGTGCAGAGTCTTTCCAGACAACCCGCTCAACACCCTTACATTCTCACAATTAAACCACACGAATCTATACTTATGAATCTAACCGAACTGAAACAAAAATCCGCCGCAGCATTAGTCGAACTTGCTCAAAAAATGAAAATCGAAGGAATGGCTCGCTCACGTAAGCAAGACATCATTTTCGCAATTCTAAAAGCACATGCCAAAAAAGGCGAAGACATCCACGGCGATGGCGTACTGGAAATATTGCAAGACGGCTTCGGCTTCCTGCGTTCAGCACAAGGCTCTTACTTAGCCGGTCCCGATGATATTTATGTTTCACCGAGTCAGATTCGACGTTTTAGTTTACGTACTGGTGATACTATCGCCGGTAAAATTCGCCCACCAAAAGATGGCGAACGTTATTTCGCATTATTAAAAGTTCAGGAAATTAATTTCGATTCACCTGAAAATGCCAAGAACAAAGTATTGTTCTCAAACTTAACACCTCTGCATGCCAACGAGCGCATGGTGCTAGAAATTGGTAACGGCAGTACCGAAGATATTACCGCACGTATTATTGATTTAGCTTCACCAATTGGTAAAGGCCAGCGTGGTTTGATTGTTTCACCACCGAAAGCCGGTAAAACAATGATGCTAATGAACATCGCACAATCTATTACTCATTCTTGTCCTGATTGTCATTTGATTGTATTGCTAATTGATGAGCGTCCTGAAGAAGTAACCGAAATGGAGCGCTCAGTGCGTGGTGAAGTGGTTTCATCTACCTTTGATGAACCTGCCAGCCGTCACGTACAAGTTGCCGAGATGGTCATTGAAAAAGCCAAACGCTTAGTCGAACACAAAAAAGACGTGGTGATCTTGCTCGATTCTATCACTCGTTTAGCTCGCGCCTACAACACCGTTGTTCCATCATCAGGTAAAGTACTGACTGGTGGTGTTGATGCTAATGCACTACAACGCCCTAAACGTTTCTTTGGTGCTGCACGTAACATTGAAGAAGGTGGCTCACTCACCATTCTTGCTACGGCACTGGTTGAAACTGGTTCACGTATGGATGATGTTATCTACGAAGAATTCAAAGGCACCGGTAACATGGAGCTGCATTTAGATCGTGGTATTGCTGAAAAACGTGTTTACCCCGCTATCAATGTAAACCGTTCTGGTACACGTCGTGAAGAATTGCTCACCAAACCAGATGAGCTTCAAAAAATGTGGATCCTGCGTAAGTTACTGCATCCAATGGATGAACTGGCGGCAATGGAATTATTGCTTGATAAGATGAAAGCGACTAAGAACAACGCTGAATTCTTTGATTCAATGAAACGCTGATACTGGTTCAGCTAATTATTTTAAAAAGCCCCTTCCTAACGGATGGGGCTTTTTTTATTGGAATAAATCTAAACTCATTGCAAAAATAATTATTGTTATAGTCCCTCTATTTTTTGTTAAGGTTTTGATACTGTTAATAACAAGAAAATAATACAGCCTAAATGTTGTATTTAAAGATGTTATCTCTTTCACTAGTTTTTTTATTTATAATCCAACAATTATTATAATAAAATAATTCCTATTCCACTCTCCGTTACACTACACCACTTGGTTAATAAACGCCTATAATCTATAGAAATACTTAAGTTTGCTGCATGCTAACCGCTATATAGCGATATACTCAGTTTTACAGGGAGAGCAAGCAATGGATTCCAATATATACGAGCAATACAGCATTTTATGGATTTTGCTAGCTATTGTATTTATCGTTTTACTGATCATGCTTATTCAGGATCTGACTCAAAAAACCCATGCTATTCGCCATAACTATCCTGTTGTTGGTCGCCTACGTTATAAATTCGAAAACCTTGGTGAGTATTTTCGTCAATATTTTTTTGCTAATGACCGTGAAGAGTTACCCTTCAACCGTGCAACGCGAGCATGGGTTTATAAAACAGCTAAAGGCTTAGGCGGTTTGTTAGGTTTTGGTTCAACCAATGATTTACGTCAAACCGGATCTATTCTGTTTGTAAGCGCTTCTTATCCATTGTTAGAAGATGAGTTTACTGATGCTCCCCCTGTTACTATTGGCGAAAATTGTGAAAAACCATTTCATGCTCGATCGCTTTTTAATATTTCAGGCATGAGTTATGGCGCTTTATCACGTCCAGCTGTTCAAGCACTCGCAAACGGCGCTAAAGAATCAGGAATTTGGATGAACACGGGTGAGGGCGGCATGTCGCCTTGGCATAGAGAGAGTGGTTGTGATCTCATTTACCAGATTGGTACTGCAAAATATGGTGTTCGGGATCTTGAAGGAAACCTTAGTGACGAAAAATTACGTGAAGCAGCTATTCATGTAAAAGCATTTGAAATTAAACTCTCTCAAGGCGCAAAACCTGGTCGAGGTGGCGTGTTACCGGCGAATAAAGTAACAGAAGAAATCGCAAAGATTCGTGGTATTCCAGTTGGTGAAACCTCCAGCAGTCCTAATCGCCATAAAGAAATTAAAAATTCAGATGATTTGCTCGACATGATTCATCGAGTACGTGAGGTAACCGGTAGACCTGTTGGCATTAAAACAGTCATCGGTTCAGAGGCCTTTCCTGAAGATCTTTGTGAAACAATTTTACGTCGCGGTAAAGATTACGCACCTGATTTTATCACTGTCGATGGTGGTGAAGGCGGTAGTGGCGCAGCACCACAATTATTAGCTGATCATGTTGGCTTACCAATTACCGAAGCATTACCTATTTTAGTCGATACACTGATGGCATATGGTCTTAAAGAACGTATTAAGGTCGTCGCTTCTGGACAATTGGTTCACTCAGCAAAAGTTGCGTGGGCACTATGCGTAGGTGCTGACTTTGTCGTTAGTGCACGCGGTTTCATGTTTTCATTAGGCTGTGTACAATCATTGCAATGCCACCAAGACACCTGCCCCACGGGGATCGCAACACATAATAAGTGGCGCCAACGTGGCCTAAGCGTACCGGTAAAATCTCAACGTGTTGCTGCCTATGCTCATTGGGTGAATCATGAAGTTAATGTTCTAGCACATTCCTGTGGTCTTCATAATGCTCGTGAATTCCACCGCGAACATATACGTATTGTTCAAAAGGCTGGTAAAAGTTCAGCATTAGACGTGCTTTACCCTTATAAAGGTACTCGGCAAATCAATTCGTAAAAATGCTATTACATAAAGATGTTCATACTACCCGTGATTCTATGTAAGGCTGTGATGCAACAGGTTCCATCGCCTTAAAATCAATACTGATCGAATGCCCAGCTACAGGTCTAAATAGCTTTTCATTGAATGAAACATAATCAGGGTGCTGTCGATAGTTTTCAATTACCATTGGGTGACAAAAACGAACTAACCAAGTGTATTTGTATTGTGCTTTTTCTTGTACCGCTTTACCTGGAAATACATCGCGAACACCGGGTATAGCTGAAATTACCCGCAACCCCTCAGCGAGCAATACTTCTGCTCGCTCCTGCTCCATCCCTTCCACATTAAAAATAACCATATGCTCAACGGATGTCCAAGTTAAGCAACGTGTCATTACTTCTGCCGCGCGCCCTGCCGATCCCCATAGGCGCATACAACGCTCTACTTCATCCGCAACAGCATCTGAAAGGCCGCTGACCACGCCAAGGTAACTATTTGATGCCGCTTTAATATTTTGCTTTATTTGTTTAGTTACGACTTCGGTTAGTGCCGTATAACAATTAATCTTAGCAACACCATTTGAAATTAGTCGGTGAAATTGATCACCGGTTAAACCGCTACCGCCATGAATAACTAATGGGATCTGCAATGCCTCATTAATTTGCTTCAATCGCTGGTAATCTAACTTCGGCTTACCTTTCATACGACCATGAACGGTACCAATCGACACAGCAAGAAAATCTACTGCAGTGCGCTCTACATATACTTTAGCTTCAGCCACAGAAGTATAAGCACTGTCGCCGGGATAAAATTCAGCGCCTTCACCTTCTACGCCGGGAATACATCCCAATTCGCCTTCAACAGCCACACCACAAGCGTGTGCAGTTGTAACAACCTCTTTGGTAATTTCAACATTTTCGGAAAATTCAAGATGAGATGCATCAACCATAACGCCGTTACAGCCATGTTTAATGCCTTTAAGTGCTGAATCTAAACAAGTACCGTGATCAAAATGAATCGCAACTGGTACAGAGGCACGTTTTGCGGCCGCTTCTACAGCCGGCATCATTAATTCATAGTCAAAACATTTAAAGTGAGACTCAGATAAACTTAGAATAATAGGTGCGCGAGCTTTTTCTGCTCCCTGCATAATCCCTTCAAGGAAATCGAGTCCAACCACTTCAAAAGCGCCTACGGCATATCCATGCTGGTAAGCATGTTGCAGCATGTCTTTCATTTCAACCAATGGCATAGCTAATGACCTCGTTAATTACAGACGTTACTTATTGTCGCCTGGTAAACCTGATTCATTTAATAGGCTTTCTAATTTATTACTCATACGTTCCAATACTTTTTTTTGTAATTGGTTCGCCATGTAATGATAAAAATTAATTTTGCAGACAACTGGCGTATGTAAACTACTACGCCCACTATCCTGAAATTCTAGCCATGCCAATATTGGCAAATCGTACTGATTTGTATCCACCACAACCCAGCTGTCTTCTTCAAGAATCAACTGCATTTGTTTCATGCCTGACAGCTCAATCCTCAATGGAAATACTAAATGCAACCGTGCACGCCGCCATAAATTATATAAACTTGCCGCCACCTCACCGTCGCGGCTCGCATACACAGGCATATCGTGAATGCGGGTTGTCATCCGTTGCTAGCCCGTTAAGCTAGCAAACAACAACGGCAATTGTTCTGGTAAACGATCCACATGCTCAATCACTGTGTAATTACTTTCGCCGAAGATACGTTTTACATAACTATCAGCATGTGGATCTAAGGTTAAGCAATAACTTAAAACACCATTAGTATATAACTCTTCAACCGCTTTCTTGGTATCGTGACGTAAGTGCTGCGGATCTTGCTCATCAATATCTGCAGGTTCACCGTCCGTCACGAGTAAAATTAATTTACGACGTTCCGGTTGTTTTAATAAATGCTGACCCGCATGACGCAACGCAGCACCCATGCGTGTTGATAAGCCACCGGTCATACCAGCAAGGCGTGATTTAGCTTCATCATCGAAGTGCTGATTAAAATCTTTAAAACGATAGTACTGAACATCATGACGACCATCTGACGCAAAACCATGCAAGGCAAAAGGATCACCAATACCTTCTATCGCTGTTGCAACTAAGGTAGCGGCTTCACGGGTTAATTGCAGAATAGTTTTATCAGAATCACCCACTGTTTCATTGGTGGACTCCGATAAATCTAACAAAACTACAACGGCAAGATCACGTGTTTTAAGTACATTGCGCATAGTAATACGTGGATTCGGTTGTTCGCCCATGCGTAGTGAAATCATCGCATCAACAGCCGCATTAATATCTATTTCATCGCCGTCTTCCAGCCCACGCTGTCGCTGCACACCGGCAGGGGTTAGCAAGTCAATGATCTGACGAATGCGATGTGCAATCGGTTTGTGGGCGGTAAGAATGTCATCAATGTCTTCCGGATCACCTTTCGGCTTACGACGCTCGTAAACAGTTGCCCAATCTGGGCGGTGTAACTGAATTTGGTAATCCCACTCATGATAATGGTACGGATCAGAGATGGGTTCTTTACCCCATTCATCATTAAAGCTACGCGCATTATCGGTTAGATCATCTTCATAAAAGCGCATGATATCGGAACAGGTCCAGATTTCTTGTGCATCATCTCCGGCTAATTCACAATCAACTTCATGCGCCATCATCAATGGGCTTACCTGGCGACGAATTTGTCGTTGACTTGCAGCCATATATTCAAAGCTATTTTCCCAATCAATATCGGCAAAGTGCCAGATAAAGCGATTGTCATCACGATATGGAATTCGGTAACGCTCAAGAATACGTAAACTTGGTACCGCTTTACGGCCAGCAAATATATTGTATAACTCGATACCCATCATCCATGAGAAATGGTTGTCATCTTGGTTAGCTTCAATCTCATTATGAAATTTTTCAGCGAAGGCATTAAGTTGTTCATCATCACTCTTGTAACTGTCATCGAGTAATTGCAACGCCATTTTCTCAAGTACCAACACGGTTTCATGCTCAACGGGTTCTTCATATTCCGCCTGCATAATCGATTTCCATAGTCTTTTTAGGCCAGGGAAATTCTGGGTTGCCTTGTACTCAATACGCGCATCTTCAAGTAAACCAATAAAGAACATTTGCGCAGGGCTGAGCTGCTCAGCTGATACTGAATCAGTGGTGTAGATCATGTGCGAAGCCATATGCGCGGCTGTGGCACGATATAATTCTAAGCCGGCAATATCACCTAGATCATCCAGAGCGTCTGGCACATAGATAATACGTTCTTCTATATAAGGTCGAAAATCAGTGTAATCGGCACCGGTTGGGCGTAAAAAGAAATCACGACCCCATAAGGCACGTAAATAGAAATTTAATTTACGTTGTACTTTTACAAACAAAACACCACGACGTTCTTTTTCAACCATCGCACGGCTGTCTGCCGATTCAAGTGCGAAGTAAGATGTTAGATTATTAAAATCACGACGATAAGCTTGTGCACCAAAGTTTGCCCAACGACGTAAACCACTTAGTGTTAGCTTAGAAAGCAATTCATCAATATGATTTAGCATGGGACGCAAACCACGAGCAGCCGTTGATGCTAGTTGATGAATTAGCGTCAAGTAGCCACGCACTAATTGCGCATCACCTAAATGTTTAGAGGCGGTTGGCAGACTAGAAAAGAGCAAGCAAATAACTTCGCCCGAGGTCATGGATGACACTTTCATGGCGGCAGTAATACAGTCACCAATGATGTCTTCACCACACTCTTTGACCACGAGTGGCATTTCTTGCAGATAGATAATCACTAGATCATGACCACGACCTAAGTTACATAGGGTTTTAGCACCATCCATGTAATCCGACAACCCTGCCGGCGACATGATGCGTGCAGCCTCATGAAATGTACTATCAAGAATATCGCGAACTTCCGGTGCAGCTTTCTCCAGAAACTCAGCGTAATCTTCGAGCTTTATAGAAGACATACCTAGTCACCACTGTTACGTAGGTTTATTTAACCTAGGAATGTCTGCACAGCAGCATTCAAGGTATCGCGCATATCTGGATCATCAGTAAGCGGTGTGACCATAGTGATACTACATGCTGCTTCAGCACTGACACCCTTACTGATTAATTGTCCTGCATAAACCAATAAGCGTGTTGAGATCCCTTCATCAAGGCCGTGACCTTTCAGGTTACGCGCGCGATGTGCAATTTGAACCAGCTTTTCAGCAATGTCTTTATCGA
>JALTKP010000026.1 GCA_027078075.1 Gammaproteobacteria bacterium
AATTATTAAAGATATAGAAGCAACACAAAATGTTTCAAATGTGCACCATGTACACATTTGGCAACTTGATGAACATAACAATGCACTAGAGGCACATATTGTCATTACTAAGTTTTCTCAAATAGACACCATAAAAACGGCAATAAAAGAACAGTTAGCAGAAAAATACTCGATTAAACATTCAACACTCGAGTTTGAAGAATTACATTGTAAAGAAAAAAGTTGTTAAGGAATTACTCATGTCAGGCTGTGGCTGTGAAATAGAAATTAAAAATAAATCTGAAATGCGGGTATTAATTATTTTATTGTTAATTAATGCCACGATGTTTGTTGTAGAAATCAGTGTTGGTTTACTCGCACAATCGACTGGGCTTATCGCCGACAGTATGGACATGCTTGCAGATGCAAGTGTTTATGCCATTAGCCTATATGCCGTTGGTCGTAGTTTAAGTGTAAAAAACAAAGCCGCCTATATCAGTGGGCTTATGCAAATAGCACTTGGCTTACTGGTACTATTTGATATCACTCGGCGCTTTATCTATGGCAGCGAACCTGAATCAAATCTTATGATGATATTTGGCGCAATAGCCCTTGTCGCGAATACGATTTGTCTTATTCTTATTTATAAACATCGCCATGGTGATGCACACATGCGAGCAAGCTGGATATTCTCAACTAATGATGTAATTGCCAATATAGGTGTGATTATTAGTGGTGGTCTCGTTGCGTGGCTGGCTTCGCCTTACCCTGATTTAATAATCGGTCTTGTTATATCGGCGATTGTGATTCGTGGTGGATTGTTGATTATTAAAGAATCAAAACACGAGCAGACATAGTGGCATAGTTAATTTGCTCACCATATAAGCACCACATCACATTCGTCTTCTTCAACGCGTACTTACATTTCAATTATCACTTGCCATCTCGAACTGAATACATTATCTTGTGCTTTGTAAGTCGCTACCCACTACATCTTGTGGTTGGTGACTAAAAGTGAAAAACAGGGGAATCCGGTGTAAATCCGGAACTGTCGCGCAACGGTAATAGAGCATTAGCTTCTTAAGTCCGGTTACCTGTTTTTCTAACTAAAACAATAACATCCGGGTCTCGCGTAGGACTCAGGGTGGAAAAAATGCCTTATCGCCCTTTTTCCCCTCTGATTTCAGTTAGACCAATCAGGGGAAGCAAATGCACATCGACACTTCAGACACCACCGTTACGCCCGCGCATGTCTATACAGACCCAATTGAACAAGCCACGATAGGAAGTAATCAAGCTATTCAACGCGTTATTCGCCGTAATGGTAAACAGACTCTTTTTGATCGTAGCAAGATTGTTGTGGCATTAACCAAGGCGTTTCTTGCAGTCGAAGGCGGTACCGCTGCCGCTTCCAGTCGTGTCCATAAAACCGTTGATAAGCTAACAGAACACGTTCTTGAAGCATTGTTACGCCACTTACCTGAAGACGGTACGGTGCATATTGAAAATATACAAGATCAGGTCGAACTTGCACTAATGCGCAACGGTGAGCAAAAAGTCGCTCGAGCCTACGTTCTATACCGTGAACAACATGCCCAAAAACGTAAAACAGAAAACAAACAAACAACCCCAGATGAAACGGCTATCAACATTAAACAAAGTGATGGCACAAGCAAGATCGTCAACCTTGATGCGATACGAAATATTATTAAAGAATCAATAGAGAATATTGAATACGTTAGTGGCGATGATATTTTTCATGCTACCAAGCAATCACTTTACGATGGCATGTCTGAAGAAGATCTAAATAACATCTTAGTGATGAGTGCACGCTCAATGATTGATCGTGAGCCTAATTACTCACAAGTATCCGCACGTTTACTCCTTAATAATATGCGCCGTGAAGCGCTGACGGCAGTTTACGGTTATGCCTACGAAGCTACTCAAG
>JALTKP010000027.1 GCA_027078075.1 Gammaproteobacteria bacterium
ATGGGCATTCCTAATGTTGGCAAGTCGACATTGATTAATGCACTGGCAGGTAAAGTCATCGCTAAAACCGGTAACGAACCGGCGATCACTAAAAATCAGCAACGCATCGATCTCGGTAACGGCATTGTGCTTTGGGATACCCCCGGTATCCTCTGGCCCAAAATTGAAAACGAAAACAGCGGCTACCGGCTTGCTTGCATCGGTTCTATAAAAGACACTGCCATGGATTATGACGATGTTGGTTTTTATCTGTTCGAGTACTTACTCGTTGCTTACCCCGAATTACTCAAAGCACGTTATGACATTGAAAACCTACCCGACAATCCACTGCAATTTTTAGAACACATCGGCGCACGCCGCGGCTGTCTTGGTGCAGGTGGTCTCGTTGACCTTGTCAAAATCAGTACTATTCTTATCAACGAACTGCGTAACGGCACCCTCGGTAAAATCAGCCTTGAAACACCCGAAATGGTTGAGAAAGAAATGGTTGAGGTAGAAAGAATCTTAAAAGAAAAAGCCGATAAGAAAGCCGCGAGGAAAAACAGGTTTAAAGGTAAAAAATAAAGACGATGAGCCTTATTGAGACAATCATGCTATTCGGTATTATGATTACACTTGCTGCCCTACCCAGTGCCAGCGTTGCATTAGTCATAGCACGTTCAGCGACGCTAGGCATAGCAAACGGCATCGCTGTCACAGCTGGCATTATTCTAGGCGACCTGGTTTTTATTCTACTTGCTGTGTTTGGCTTAACCCTTGTCGCTGACGTAATGGGAAGCTTATTTTTGGTCGTTAAATACGTAGGTGCAGCATATCTACTTTGGTTAGGGTATTCGCTAATAACATCCGAAAACACAGCTACTATAAAAATCGATAAAAAAATTAAAAAACAGAACCTTGCCACTAGCTTACTCGCCGGCTTTGTTTTGACGCTAGGCGACATTAAAGCGATTGTCTTTTATGCCAGTCTCTTACCGGCATTTATTAATCTTTCAACGCCCAGTACCTCTGATATCCTTATTATAATCTCGGTGATGATTGTCAGCCTTGCTAGCGTAAAAACCCTCTATGCCTTCTCTGCTACCAAAATAATAGCCATTACAGATAATAACGCTTATCAGAAAACAGTTGGTGGACTCTTGCTTGGTGCCGGTGGTTACTTAATTGTTAAAGCCTAACTCGAGCAATTTAGATTGAATATACTAACCATGTTACGAAAACCCTCATCATAAGTTAGCTGAGTAAAATAATGACAATCACATACAAACTAAATCAACCAACAACCAATGTTGTTAAGCTGTATCAATAACCCGCAATATGTTTAAGTGGGGTATGCGTATACAAGGTTCTAAAACATTCTGGGATATCTAAAATCAATTAACTAGGATAAAGGTGATAATCATGGCTAAGGGAAAAGATGCTCAAAAATCAGTAAAGAAAAAATCAGAAAAAACCTTGAAAGAAAAACGTGCGGAGAAGAAAGCGAAAAAAGCAGCACAGAGATAATTTAAAACGAAAACGGGGTGTGACTCTCATCACACCCCGTTCTTTTTACCGCTAAGAAGTATTGCTTATTTAGCAATCGCTTCTTGAATTGCTGCAACTACTGCATCACTTGATGTTGCGTTTACAGACAACAACATGCCTTCGCCTTCGTAGAAACCAACTAATGGAGCTGTCTTTTCGTTGTATGTTTCTAAACGGTTGCTGATAGCTTCTTCTGTTTCATCATCACGTTGGATAGTCTTGCTACCACACTTGTCACAAATACCTTCAACTTTCGTTGGGTTGCTCTTCGTGTTGTAGATAGCCTGACATTCAGAGTTCTCACATGTACGGCGTGTTGTTAAGCGATCTAAGATCACGTCTCGTGGCACATCAAGGCTTACTGCCATATCAAGTGTGATACCTAATTTAGCTAATAACACTTTCAATTCTTCAGCTTGTGGAATTGTGCGAGGGAAACCATCAAGCAAGAAACCTGCTTTACAATCGTCTTCTAACAAACGATCACCCATGATGCCCATGATCAATGAATCAGGAACAAGGTCACCTGCGTCCATGTAACCTTTAGCTTCTTTACCTAAGTCTGTACCCGCTTTAACTGCGCCACGTAGAATGTCGCCTGTTGATATTTGAACTGAACCGTCAAGCTCAGTTAGCATTTTTGCAACAGTACCCTTACCCGCGCCTGGTGCACCTAATAGAATCAGTTTCATGGATGGCTCCTTACCTTATATATGATTAAGAATCGCTGCCACCGTAGGCCACAGCGCGAAAATTCAAGCGCGCATTTTGCCTGTTCGCAAGCGTTACCACAAGTAAACTCCTTATGGCCTAGCCACAAAAAACTTACACCCCAGTAACCACATGATTAATAAAGAAATAATATATTGGTTTTTTGTTCAGGTTTGGTTCAGCACACCGGCTGTAATCTGCATCTGCGGTTAGAGAAGTTAACTAAGATCATGAAAAACGAATATTTGAAGGAGAACACCATGAAAATGCGAAATATTTTATCGACCATAATGCTTGTTGCTACTATTGCTGCACCGGTATTTATTTCAAATACAGCTCAGGCAGATGATGATTACTATAGTGGGCATAGTCGTGGTGAATACCGACATGGCTACCGTGATGGTTACCGCGACTCCAATGATGACGAACGACACCATCGCCGCCGAGCTAGACATCATTATGAATATGACTATTCACCTCACGTGGTTCTTGGTCATGGTTATGCCGGACATGGTGGCAGACACGGTTACCGTCGTGGACACGGCTATGGTCATCGTAGTGGCATCGATTTAATTTTTCGCTTCTAATATTGTGTAGCACCACTTGCCTAGGGCTATCCGTAGGCAAGTGGTTTCAGCCAATAGCCTGTTGCGTGTATGCTATGACAATGAATATCTTAAAAACATGCCTTCTTTGTCTGTTTCTCATCATGACTCAGTCAAACCTTGCACTTGCATCGCCAAACCAACACAACATTGGTCCAGGTGAAGCCGCATCACGTGTTCAACATCAACTTGGCGGGCGTATTCTTGCGGTTGAAACCATTCATCGCAAAGGCAAAACTTTTTACCGTGTAAAAATTCTGACCCGCAAAGGTGTGGTTCGCGTTATTCGTGTTAATGCCGCTAATGGACGTTTTAAATAGGTTTCCTTTATGCGCATTCTGGTTATTGAAGACGAAGCCGCCATCCTTGAGCAATTAAGAACTCAGCTTGAAGCCGAGGGCTATATGGTTGACTGCAGTAGCGATGGTGAAGATGGCTTATTCAATGCTCGGGAATACCCCATTGATGCTGCCATTGTTGATTTAGGGCTGCCCAAGCTTTCCGGTAGTGATGTTATTCGTACGCTGCGCGAAGAAGGTAACACCTTACCCATTCTTGTTTTAACAGCCCGCGGCAGTTGGCAAGATAAAGTTGCTGGTCTTGAAGCCGGTGCAGACGATTATCTCACCAAGCCATTTCATTTCGAAGAACTGATTGCTCGACTTCGTGCCTTACTGCGACGAAGTAGCAACGCCGCTGCCAGCGATGAACAACAGTTTGGCGCAATCAGTATCAATTATTCAAAGCAACAAGTTTCGCTTAAAGATAACAATATCGAACTGACCACCTTTGAATACCGCCTTATCGAACACTTAATGCGCCATGCCGGTGATGTTATTTCTAAAGCTGAATTAGCCGACTATTTATACCCCCACGATGATGACCGTGACAGTAATGTGATTGAAGTCATGGTTGGCCGCTTACGCAAGAAGCTTGATCCTGCTGGCAAACTTTCTCCGATCGAAACCATGCGTGGACGGGGTTATCGTTTTACCCTTGCTGAAAATAGCTAATGAAACTGTCGATCAATGCCCGCACAGTGATGGGTGCCGGATTGGTACTCACAGTGTTTTTGCTTTTAACCGGCTTGGCACTTGATCGCGCCTTTGAAGACTCTGCACTTACATCAATTCAAGAACGCCTACGCGGCCAGTTATATTTACTGATTGGTGAAACAGAAGTCAGTGATGACGGTGTTATTAGCTTACCTGAAAAATCGACGCTAGTACGCCTCAACCAACCAGATAGTGGTCTCTATGCTTGGGTCTACCGAGGTCAACAAACCGTTTGGCAATCTGGCTCAGTTATTTCAATTAAGCCGCATGTTCATGATGAATTACCTCCGGGCAAAGAAGAGTTTGAATTGCTCGACGCTCCTAAGGGCTTTGCTATGAGCTACGGGATCAAATGGCAAATAGACAAAACCAGCATTCCCATCACCTTCACACTACTGGAAGATACTTCTGCTTTCGAAAACCAAATTAATGGCTACCGCCGCACCTTATGGAGTTGGCTCGGTGGCATGGCAATTTTGTTATTGATTACCCAGCTACTGGTACTGCGTTGGGGGTTACGCCCACTTCGCACAGTTGCCAATGAGTTGGCTCAAATCGAACAAGGACAACAAGAACAACTTAATAGCCAATATCCTGCTGAACTTCAGGGACTAACCAGTAATCTGAATGCGCTACTCACGCATGAGCGGGCACAACAACAACGTTATCGGCATGCACTCGCTGATTTAGCACATAGCCTTAAAACGCCGCTTGCCGTGTTACAGGGCGCAGTAGATGATCCTGACACCGTGCGCGAACAAGCAGGCCGTATACAACAAAGCATTGATTACCAACTTCAGCGCGCTGCTACCGCCGGTCGCTCAGGACTAAATAGCCCAATATTGCTTCGACCTATTATTGAATCGCTGACCAACGCCTTACAAAAAGTGTATGCCGATAAACAGGTTCAATTCAAACTTGATATTCCAAGTGATCTAACACTGCGCGCAGATCAAGGCGATCTCACTGAGTTATTTGGCAACCTATTAGATAACGCTTGCAAGTGGTGCCAGCAAACCATTACATGTCATACACGAGTTTCAAATAACAACATTGAGGTCACCATCCTCGATGATGGGCCAGGCATTCCTAGCGATAAAATTGAACAGATACTATTGCGTGGCATGCGTGCTGACCAAGCCGTTGCAGGACAAGGCATCGGACTTGCGGTTGTTAAAGAAATTACCGAGGCCTATGAAGGTAAACTTATTCTAAGTAACCAACCTCCAAATGGCTTGGAGGTAAAATTAACTCTTCCTAAAAATGCACACTAGCCATTTTCATTTTGCTTAGTTGGCTGCTATTCCTCATTTAATTTCTAGCTTATGTTGTGTAACAGCTTGTGTGCTTTTCAAGTTTCGGTTTTATCCACAAACTCTGTGGATAAGTCTGTGGATTAATCATTTTAAAATGACTTTACTAGGCTCTTTTATGACATATTTATTAAACTGTGCGTTTTTTAACCAATCTTGTTTTATCTATATAAATCAATATGTTTCACGGTTTCAATAGCATTTAATACATCATCTTAGTAAATTCCCCGTAAAAATTGATGATTGTTCCACGAGCTGTGTATAAGACTTCGCTGATACTTGGAAGATTGTTGATCATTTAGGCATTTTTAAGTCCTTGTTTTTAACTTTTTAGAACAAAAATGTTCACATCCAAGATTAATTTCCACTGGCACTTGCCAGCTCCAAAGATGATTAGTATCTTCTTGGCACCTTTTTTCGAGTCTATTTGTAATAATGACCTCAAATGCTGTAACACAAACCAAAAAGCCACCAGCCACTCTGGCGATCAAATTGAATCAGCTTGGCTTTCGGTTATTGGGAAAGCATCTGCCAAGTGCGATGAGTCGCCGTGCACTTAAGCTTTGGTCGCGCACACATCGCTTCCCTGCCTCTGCCAGTGAGAAACGTATGCAACTCCGTGCAAGTGAGCGTTCACTTGACGTAAATGGCAGGCAAATCAAGGTTTGGAAATGGGGAAAAGGTCCAACCGTAATACTCGTTCATGGATGGAATGGGCGTGGCTTACAACTACACCGCTTTATCGATCCATTACTCAATGCTGGCTATCGTGTGATTTGCTTTGATGCACCAGGCCACGGACAGACCGATGGTAAGTACACTCATTTATTAGAAATACGAGATGTTATCCTCGCGCTCTCCGAACGTTATGGCCCTTTCCATGCTGCCATTGCGCATTCATTTGGGGTTGCTTGTCTTAGTGCCGCAATTAATTCAGGGTTAACGATCTCATCCATCGTTGCCATCAGTTCGCCAGGTGGTCTAAGCAGTTTAATCGGGCGTTACTGCCAATATATGCATGTTCCTCCTGCTACGGAAGAACAACTTCGAACACGACTCAGCCAACGCCTTGGAGACACACTCTGGCAACAATTTGCTATTAGTTATCCCCTCACAGGTCAGGTTGAACGTAGTTTGATCATTCACGACAAAGAAGACCAACTGGTTAGCTGGCAAGAAAGCCAAGAATTAAGTAAGTGTTGGCCTAACGCCGAACTCATTTTAACAGAGGGCTTGGGGCACAAACGGATCTTGCTCAACTCCAACATAATTAAACAAACGGTTGCGTTTATTCATGATGCAGTCAGCTTTGATGCACTGGATGAAATCTAATCATTAAACTCAGTCATTAATACGTATTTACCAGCACAAAAAGCTTAAATTTCTGGCATTTCGGCCGATAAACTTAGTATGTTATCTAATATGGTAAGGGTGGATGCTGTCTAATCTGTCTTCAGTGAGTGCGGTTCGTGTTACGCCCACAACAACAACAACGCCAACGGCGCCTTCGGTTAATCCGGACACGGAATCTGCTGAAAATAAGCAGCCGACTGAGATTGTGCGCGCCGTAAACGGCACAGAGAAGACTGAGAATACCAGTTCAGATCAAAGCAGAGCCAATGCGAATCGTGGCGCCGTTGTTGCTGAACTCGATCCTGCTGAACAAAAGGTCATAGAAGAATTGAAATCCCGAGATCGGGAGGTTCGTGCACATGAACAGGCTCACTTATCCGCTGCAGGAAATCTTGCCAGCAGTGGCGCAACTTTTACTTACCAACAAGGTCCAGATGGGCAACGCTACGCAATTGGTGGTGAAGTAGGAATTGAAAGTGCACGTGTACCCGGTGATCCACAACAAACGATTCAACGCGCCCAACAAATTCGCCGTGCAGCACTCGCGCCCGCAAACCCTTCTGCACAAGATCGCAGCGTTGCCGCCAATGCCGCCGCTATTACGCTCGATGCCCAAGCTGAATTAGCGCAACTAAAACAAACTGGACGTGGCCAATCTGCAACGGATGTTTTTAATCAAGTTGCCAAAAATGGTGCTGATACGCAAACAAACGATTCGGAAGCCTCTGTCGAGATAGAAAAAATAGATACCTTCGCTTAGCGCCAGCTATTAAAAAGCCGCATTTAGGCTTCCCTAAACACGGCTAATAATCTCACCCTAAACAATATTAACCGACAGTCTGGTAATACAAGTTCTGTGGGTGATTTGCTTGCGCGAAAAAGAACCAACGCTCCGCGATTAAACCAATGTACTGACTGGCAAAAGCCGCAATTAAGATCCCACTACTTTGCTGACTAATCGCAATACTCAGCAAAATTACTGGCACGATAAAGACCAATACCAAGAAGATCCATTTAATTGATTTCATAAATAGGACCGACATACCATGGAAATATTCACGGGTATTAAATGAACCACCCATGAAACCCATTGAACGTTGTTGGATACGGTTATGACGAACACCAATCGCCGTTTTAAGCGATGACTTACTGCGAATCTTCGAGTTACGAATCAACGACGCAATACGTGTAATAAACGCTGCAACGGTAATGATAATTGACCAACCTGCATAGAAGTTAACCAATGCCGGTGCCATGTAATAAGCAAACAAAGTCGCCAAAGTAAAACCAGATGCGGTGCCTAACAAGGTGTAGTTAATAACCGTTAACGG
>JALTKP010000028.1 GCA_027078075.1 Gammaproteobacteria bacterium
CGGCGGGTGTGGTCTTAAACAACGTATTGGATGGACTGGCTGGTGTTGAGGGCAACGCATTAACCGCCGAAGACAAACAACAACGCGTGAACATTGTAAACAGTCTGGTGGTCGGGATTGCGAATGCAGGTGGCGAGGACGTATCAACGGCGTTGAGTGCGGCGACGATTGTGGCGGAGAACAATGATTTGGTGTTTGTGCCACCCGGCGATGTATCAGCAAGGAATCAAACAAAATTTGAGGTGTCGGCTGAGCTCATTAAATTATTATCTAAACGCGATAATTTGCGCACGACAAATAAAGGAAAAAGTGATCATATATTGGCTGATTTTGTTCAGGTTGCTAAAGATAAAAGTGTATCGGGTGAAATTAGAGTAGAAGCGATCAATGTTATTCTTCGAGAGATCGAAATTTTAACTAATATTGAACTTGAAGTAACCACGAATGAGGATGGTGAACTGGTCTTAATAAGGAGTTTCTTGAATGGTGTCGATGGCGGATTGTTAAAAAGTCGTATTGAGCGTAGAAATATATCTGATGATTTACGCAGGCTTGCGTCAGGTACAGACAAACGAATAGCAGAGTTACTATTTTCGTTTATTGATGTATCAGCGGATGTGCTGGATGGCACTATTGATATCAGCCAAAAAGATCCGGGCGTGTTTGTTGATGCGATATTGGATGCGGTTGTAGCAATCGGCGATTTCACAGCAGGCGGGTTTGGTAATGTTCCAGCACAAAAGGCAATAAACGAACGGTTCGAAAATATTGAACGTGCTGGAAAAGAAAAGGTAAAACGAATAATTGACGGGGTACAGGAGGATAATGGGCAAAAGGTTGGTAAAGAAATTGCTCCTTTGGTAGTATTTTTATTGTCGCCAGTGTCGAGGGTTGGGGGTGTTTCAAACAGGATCACTAGTGGGCAGCTTGGTCCTAAATTAGGTTCAGGCGGTGATAAGAACGTATTTGAATTTGGGGACAATAAAGCGATAGGGGTTCTTAATCCAGGCAAAAATCCAGCTAAAATTGATCAGGAATTGAGGCTTCTTAATCAGCTTGATGAATTAGGTTTGCCGACTGTTAATGCACAGAGAATTGTTGTTGATGGTAATCCTGCAATGTTAATGGATCGATTTGCTCAAGGTTCAAAAGCTATTGTTCGGAATAATCCCCGAAAACCGGGGATATTAGAAGGCGCAGATAAATCTTTGTTGAATCAACAAAGTATTTCTGATCTAAAATCAATTAGGGCTACGTTAATCGAGAAGCAAGTTAGAATTGATGATCTTCAATTTCTAATTGGAAATAATGGGAGAATTGTTATTGCAGATCCATTAAAAGTAACGACAGGAGTAAAACCAAGCCCTACGAACCTAAGAACAATAGATAAGTTGATTGAAGCAGCTTCAAAAAGGTAATAAATGATGAGTCTTAGTGGTGAAAATGTACCTTCATTGGCATTGGACGTTTTGGAGATATTAAAAAAATCCAAAATCTTGAAAGCTGTACGATTTAGTTGGTGGCCTCCAGAAGAGTCTAAAAGTGAATGTGATATTCAAGCATCTGAAGTTTTCTCATACACGGAGGGACCATTACTTATTTACTTGGAGACTGGCGAAATTGTGGGAATATCTAGCGATGAATCAATAAATTCTATTGTTGTTTGGATGGAAAGGAATATTGAGGGTGTCATACATGACGAGAATATTGAAAACGATGAAGAGTTATATCCGGTATCGAGTAATGACACTACATATAGTGGAGAGCCATGGGATACCCTTGCTGGTAATAAAATAGAAAAAATTACTCTTATAAAGCGTCATCCTCAAAATGTAAATTATGAAGATTTACCAAATGAAGTTGGATTGCAGTTAACGATGCAAAATGGAGACGAATATATTTT
>JALTKP010000029.1 GCA_027078075.1 Gammaproteobacteria bacterium
AAAAACAGTATTACAACGTGCACAAAATTGTGCAGGAATTTGAGGTATTTGTATGAACCATGCAACAGTACTTGTGGTTGAAGATGATCAAGATTTACAAGAAGCACTTTGTGAAACATTATCATTGGCTGGGATTAATACCTTAGCCGCAAATGATGGTCGAATGGCAATTGATGTTTTAAGTCGTGAAAAAGTTGATATGGTTGTTAGTGATGTGCAAATGCAGCGAATGGATGGGCATGCATTATTGAAGGTAATAAAAGAACAGTATAAGAATCTTCCAGTACTTTTGATGACAGCACATGGCAATGTGCAAAAGGCAATTGAGGCAATACGTTTAGGTGCTGTAGATTATTTAGTAAAGCCTTTTGATGCAGAAGTATTAGTTAATACGGTTGAGCAATATGTAGGCACTGATGTGGCTGGTAGTGATTTTATTGCAGTATCAGAAATTACTTTGAATGTGATTAGAATCGCTGAAAGGGTATCAGACAGTGATGCTACAGTTATGATCACTGGTGAAAGCGGTACTGGTAAAGAAGTACTTGCACGTTATATACATAAAAATTCACCACGCTCAGAAAAACCATTTGTTGCAATTAATTGTGCAGCAATTCCTGAAAACATGCTTGAAGCAACCTTGTTTGGTTATGAAAAAGGTGCATTTACAGGCGCCTATAAAGCGTCGGCAGGGAAATTCGAACAAGCACAAGGTGGAACGCTATTACTGGATGAGATTTCGGAAATGGATACTGGTTTACAGGCAAAACTATTGCGTGTCCTTCAAGAGAGAGAAGTGGAGCGACTAGGTGGCAGTGAATTAATAGAGTTGGATGTTCGTATTTTAGCAACATCTAACCGAAACATGCGAGAAGAAGTAGCAGCAGGAAACTTCAGAGAAGATCTTTATTATCGATTAAATGTTTTTCCTTTAGAGCTTCCTCCATTGCATGCCCGTAACGAAGATATTGTTCCAATTGCAGAGCAATTGCTAAAACGACATGCGGTTAAATCAGGAAAGATGATCCCTGAAATTAATATAGCAGCAGCAAAATGTCTTGAGCAACATACATGGCCAGGGAATGTTCGTGAATTAGATAATGTGCTGCAGCGTGCATTGATTTTACACAAAGACAATATCATTGATGCAAAAGACATTATGTATGAGCAAGAATATACAAGTTCTATTGATAGTGTTTCAGTCGAAGCGGTAAGACCAACTGCCGTAGTGAGTAATGAGCCAGCAGATGAAACACTTGATAAAGATTTAAAACGCACAGAGCATAAAAAAATAATTGATGTGCTAAAAAACTGTATGGGAAATAGAAAAATTGCAGCCGAAACACTAGGTATTAGTCCACGAACATTACGTTATAAGTTAGCCCGTATGCGTGATGATGGCGTAGTGTTTCCAGGTTAATTTTACCTGGCTTGAGAGGAATTTAAAATGAATGATGTGAATGTAAATCAACTATTAGCACAAATGCGAGGCCTTGCTCAAGCTGCGCAAGGTACGCCACCTGTACAGCAAACAAATGAAAGTGGGCTGGCAGATTTTTCATCAATGCTAAAAAGTTCAATTGATAAAGTAAATGAAACACAAAAAGCATCTGGCGCGCTGACAAATGCATTTCAGCGTGGTGAACCAGGTACAGATCTTGCTGAAGTTATGTTGGCCTCTCAAAAAGCGAGTATTTCGTTTCAAGCAATGGTTCAAGTACGAAATAAATTAGTTAATGCATATCAAGATATCATGAATATGCCTATTTAAATGTAATTATTGACTGGAATATATAAAAATGGCACTCGTAAAAGCAGAAAATGTAGGCAATCAATTTAATGGTTTAGGTGGTCTACCTATTTTAAGACAGCTTGGTCTTCTGATCGGTCTTGCGGCTAGTGTTGCTGTAGGTGTGGCAATTGTTATGTGGTCACAAACACCGAGTTACCGACTGTTGTACAGTGATATTTCAAGTCAGGATGCTGCACAAATTGCGTCAGCATTACAGTCGGGTGGTGTTGAATATAAGATAGATGAATCAACTGGTCAGGTCTGGGTTGGTGGTGATTCAACGCATAAAGCGAGAATGTTACTTGCATCACAAGGCTTGCCACAGGGGGGGAATGTTGGTTTTGAGTTAATGGATAAGACGGATACCTTTGGTAGCAGTCAGTTTGTTGAATCAATTCGTTATCAACGCGCACTTGAAGGTGAATTAGCAAGAACAATTTCTACTCTGAAATCAATTAAGTCTGCACGTGTACATTTAGCTATACCAAAGCAATCTGTTTTTGTCCGAAATAGAAAAAAACCAAGTGCATCGGTAACCGTCGGTTTGTATCCAGGCCGGTATTTAGAAAAAGCACAAGTGCAAGCTATTGTTGGCTTGATAAGTTCTAGTGTACCTGAGCTAGAAGCAAGCATGATTACAGTTGTTGATCAGGTAGGCAAAATGTTAACCGATGATAGTGATGAAGCAATGGCATTTAGCGGTAAACAACTCGATTATAAAAATAAAATAGAACAGTCTTATGTTAAGCGGATTGAAGAAATATTAGGACCTATTGTAGGTGATGGTCGAGTCCGTGCTCAGGTTAATGCAGAGATTAACTTTACCGTAACTGAAAAAACCCAAGAATCATTTAACCCTGACCAATCAGCGATCAGGAGTGAAAAAATCAGTGAAGAATCACGTGGCGGTGAATCTGGTCCAGACGGTGTCCCAGGCGCATTAACTAATCAGCCTCCTGCTGCAGGTACAGTGACAGGTGGTGATAATACAGCTGGTTCAGTGGCAGCAAATATGGTTGATAAGATGCTTCAGTCAACTCGAAACTATGAATTAGATCGAACCATTAGTCACACGAAACTTGCAACAGGAAATATTCATCGGCTTTCCGTTGCAGTGCTTATCGATAATAAAGCGGCTGTAGAAGGAGGGGGGGAAGCAAAGCCATACAGTGAGCAGGAAATTAACCTCTTTAATCAATTAGTCCGTGATGCGGTTGGTTTCAATATTCGCCGTGGTGACAGTGTAAATGTTATTAATGCAGGATTCAGTCCAATTGCTGAGCCAGAAGCATTGCCGGAAGTACCTATTTGGGAACAAAGTTGGGTATGGGATATTGGTAAACAAGCATTAGGTGGATTAGCTATATTGTTACTGGTATTTGGGGTGCTACGCCCAGTGATGAAAGAACTTGCAGCGAAGGGTGTTGAATTTAAGGATCAATCACAACAATTATTGATGGCCCAAGGTATGCAAGGGGTTGATGAAGATGGCTCTCAAGTTACTTTGTCGGGGCAGGCGGCAGGTCAACAGATACAGCAACAGGCTAATGACTCAAATATTAACTCAGCAATTGCAATGGTTGATCAAGATCCTAGAACTGTTGCTCAAGTATTAAAAACATGGGTAGCAACTGATGGCGGATAATGGGCTTATGGCAGCAGAATCAGATTTAAGCGGTATTGAACGCGCAGCAATTTTGCTGATGTCGCTTGGTGAAGATAGAGCATCGGAAGTTCTCAAACATATGGGGCCTAAAGAAGTTCAGAAAGTCGGCACTGCTATGTCTGAATTAAGTGCGGTGTCTAAAAAACAGGTCAATGAAGTATTAAGTGATTTTGTATCGATTGCAGAAGATCAAACTGCAATGGGTATTGGCAATGATGACTACATTCGTAATGTTTTAGTAAACGCGTTGGGTTCTGACAAAGCAACAGGTGTTATTGACCGAATATTACTAGGCAAAAATAGTAAGGGCTTAGAACAATTAAAATGGATGGACGCACGCCAAGTTGCTGAATTGATTCGCTTAGAACACCCACAGATTATTGCAATCATCCTCTCCTATTTAGATAGTGATCAATCTGCTGAAGTACTGTCTGAAATGTCAGAAAATGTGCGAATGGATATTGTTATGCGGATTGCAGCATTAGATGGTATACAGCCAAATGCGATCGCAGAGCTTAATGACATTCTTGAACAACAATTTATTGGTGATGGTACAAGTAGCATTAAATCCTCAAGTGTTGGTGGAATTAAATCAGCGGCTAATATGCTTAACTTGATGGATACGTCTATCGAAAATGCAATCATGGATAAAATGAAAGAGGTTAATGAAGAACTTAGCCAACAAATCATGGATAACATGTTTGTATTTGCCAATATTAATGATATCGATGACCGAGGTATCCAGCTATTATTACGCGAAATTTCAACAGACATATTAGTACTGGCTTTAAAAGGTGCGGATACAGCATTGAAAGAAAAAATCTTTAAGAATATGTCAAAACGCGCGGGCGAGATGTTGCGTGACGATTTGGAATCTAAAGGTCCTGTGCGCTTAAGTGAAGTAGAGGAAGCTCAGAAAGAAATCATTGCAGTTGCAAGAAGATTGACAGATTCAGGTGAAATTTCCTTAGGTGGAGGCGCTGATGAGTTCGTCTCCTAAGCCAACGATAATTGATGGTGATCATGCTGAGTATGCTTCTTGGCAGCCACCATCAGTACAGAAGCCTACCGCAAAAGAAATAGCAGAACAGGAAAGACAGCGTTTAATCACAGCTGATTCAATTGAAACCTTACAGAAGAAAGCCTATGAAGAAGGTTATTCACAAGGCTTTCAGAAGGGCTTACAAGATGGCAATACGGTAATTCAGGAACGACTAAGAAATATCGATAGTATTGCGCGGTTCATGCAGAAGCCATTAGATGACTTGGATGAAGCTGTTGTCGAACAGTTAAGTCAACTGGCGATCAGCATTGCTAGAAAACTCATTCGTCGTGAAATTAAAACAGATCCAGGTCAGATTGTGGCTGTGGTAAGAGAAACCGTATCGGCACTACCTGCTGGCATGCAAAATATTCGTGTTTTTATGAACCCGGAAGATGCAACTGTGCTTCGAGAAACAATGAATCTAGCGGATGGCGAGCAACCATGGACAATTATTGAAGATCCATTATTGAGTAAAGGTGGATGTAAAGTTTTAACCGACTATTCTGAAGTCGATGCAAGTGTTGAAGCAAGGCTGAGTGGTATCATTGCGCGCATGTTAGGTGGGGATCGACAAAGTGACCTCGATGCAGAAGAATAAATCACAGCGATCTTGGGCATCAAGATTGTCTGAATTATGTGATGAAGTTGAAAAACCAATTCCTGTTGTTGTTGAAGGTAAATTAACCAGAATGGTTGGTATGACACTTGAAGCTGTAGGGTGTCAGGCACCGGTTGGTGCAGTGTGTAATATAATTGCTCCCAATGGTGCTGAATTAGAAGCAGAAGTAGTTGGGTTTTCTGGAGATAAACTTTTTCTCATGCCAACAGAAGATGTTCGAGGACTTGTTCCTGGGGCACGTGTTATCCCCTCTACAGCTGTTCATGGTATTCCTGTTAATGATTCAATTCTAGGGCGTGTGATTGATGGTGCTGGTCATCCATTAGATGATAAGGGCCCACTTGAAGGTGACAGCATGGTGTCATTGGAAGGTAAAACAATTAACCCAATGAAACGCCATCCTATACAGGAACCATTAGATGTTGGTGTCCGCGCAATTAACTCACTATTAACAGTTGGACGTGGCCAACGTATGGGGTTGTTTGCAGGTAGTGGTGTGGGTAAGAGTGTATTGCTTGGAATGATGACCCGTTATACGACTGCCGATATTATTGTTGTAGGTATGATTGGTGAACGTGGACGTGAAGTAAAAGAGTTTATTGATAATACTTTAGGTGAAGAAGGTATGAAACGCGCAGTTGTTGTTGCAACGCCGGCTGACCATCCTCCTTTAATGCGGATTCACGGTGCTATGCTAGCAACCAGTATCGCAGAACATTTTAGAGACAAAGGTAAAAATGTTTTATTGTTAATGGATTCACTCACTCGCTTTGCACAAGCACAACGAGAAATTGCCTTAGCCATTGGCGAACCGCCAGCAACTAAAGGTTATCCACCTTCTGTTTTTGCATTATTGCCTAAGTTAGTTGAACGTGCGGGTAATAGTGAGAAGGGTGGTGGTTCTATTACTGCCTTCTATACAGTGTTAGCGGAAGGCGATGACCAAAATGATCCCGTTGCAGATGCTTCTCGTGCCATCTTAGATGGTCATATTGTTCTCTCTCGTGACCTTGCTGATTCAGGACACTACCCTGCAATCGATATTGAAGCATCTATCAGCCGAGCCATGACAGAAATAACTACCAAGCAACAACAACAATCAGCACAACGATTTAAAAAGTTATATTCTACCTATGAAAAAAGTAAGGACCTTATTTCAGTGGGTGCTTATTCTCCAGGACATGATGCACGTCTTGATGAGGCAGTCGCAATTCAACCACAACTAGTGGAGTTTTTACAGCAAGATATGAATAGTGCAGTAGATATAATGACCAGCTGTGCCACACTTGATACGATGGTCAATGAACCGATTAATATTCCTATTCAGGAGCAAGTTGCTCCACAACAAATGGCTGTTGCATCGGCACCGGTTAATTAATGATGAATAAATCGCAACGTTTAAAACCTGTTTCTGAAATCGCAAATGCAAACGAACGTGATGCTGCGCGTCATATGGGACAGCAACAAAATATATTACAACAGCACAAAGATAAATTAGCTGAATTAATTAATTACCGCTTAGAATATGTGGAAAAAATGGTCACAGCTGGTAGTGCAGGGATTGGTGCAGGTCAAATGCAAGATTACACTCGCTTTATTCGTAGGCTTGATGAAGCGATTATTTTTCAGCGGGACCAGATTGAGCTTGCTAACCGTCAACTTGAAGTTAAGCAGCGTGAATGGCAAGCAACACACACCCGTAGTGAAGCATTGAATAAAGTTGTAGACCGTTACCGTACTGCTGAAATCCGTGAACAAGATAAACGCGAACAAAATGAAAATGATGAGCGCGCTCAGCGCTTACGTCCTATGTACCGAGATTTATAATTTCTGGCACAGTCCTTGCTCTTTACCTAAGTAAGTCTATTTAGGAGCAATATTATGTCGACATCACAGGCATTACCCGTTCAAGTTAATCTACCGGCTAAGTCTGGAAACAATGTGGTTTCATCAAAGGCAGAGCCCTCTGACGCTAGTCCTAAAGGTGATTTCGGTGGTGTCTTGAATGATGAGCTTGATGCTGTTACTGAAACGGATGCGGTTACAACAGTGGAAGCGACAGACGCAAAGCCAAATGAAGGATTGCCGGTAGACGGCAATGATCTGCCTTTTGTCATTAATAGCCAGTTACAAGCTGATATTGCTGAATTAGATATTGAGGATATAGAGATATCAGTTACTCTCGAGCAAGCCAGTGTTGCAGGCTTGAACTTAGCTTCGATTGAGTTGATATCGAAAGATGCAGTAGCCATATCATCAAGTAAAGACTCTTTACTCGGTCAGAAAACAGCTATTTCCAACCAAGCTGATACAATTCGATTTATTACCAATACACCATTACAGCCAGTTAAAACGGAAGCAGCAAATCAAACAATATCATTATTACCTTTTATTTCGGGTGGTATTGATTCAGAAACGCAAGCAGTTACACAGTTTAAAGAGTCACTGCAGTTACAAAAAATATTCTCCCCTTTGGCTCGACAGGCAGAAGTGGGTATTGAGGCCGTTCAAATCGGACGCGTGTTTGAACAGTTTACTGATCTTAATCAAAAGCCAATTATCTCACCAACAATACAAACTGTAGTGAACAGCACGCCCTTGAGTGAAACCAGTGCAGCAACCACAACACAATTGAGTGTGGATGTGCCGGTTCAAGATCAACGTTGGCAAAAAGCATTTTCTCAACGTGTTGTTTGGTCGGTTGGTAATGTTCAGTCAGCTCAACTACGCCTTAACCCAGCCGAGCTGGGAAGAATTGATATACAGGTTAATATTGAAAAGGATAAAGCTAATGTGGTTTTTACAACACAGCAAGGTGTTGTTAAAGAAGCTATTGAGCAAGCCCTGCCACGTTTAAGAGAAATGTTGGCTGAAGAGGGAGTAGACTTAGAAAATGTGGATATATTTCATGATGATTTTAATCAACAACAAGCAGGTAACAACAATAGCTCATCTCAGCAAGAGTTAGAAAATCGTATATGGAATAATTCTCAGGAAGAAGAGCAGCTTGATGAGAATACAATGGTGAGTCAAATCACATTTAATGATGACAGTGTTGATTATTACGTTTAACACTCATCCGTCAAAAATCAATAACATGGCGAGCAAAAATGCCTTACTGACATAAAAGTGCCAGTATTATGACGCTAGAATAAATAATGGAACAACAGCATCATTAAAAGATATATCTTTCTAACTCATTGTTATTATTTAATTAATCTAATATTCCTTGGTTAAATTCACCGTATTAATCAAAAAAATTCCTGAAGATTTCTAGTGGCATGGCTTTTGCTATGTGTATTAGGTAATTAACAGGAGTCATCTTTATGGCGATTAGCGACGACGATTTAGAGCTGGATGATAAGACAGAAAAAGACGAAAAGCCGGCTAAATCTAAAAAAATGATATTCATTATTGCCGGAGTGGTTGTGCTTGCACTTTCTGTGGGTGCAGGGCTTTATTTTACCGGTATTATTGGCGGCGGTGATGCTCCTGCTGAAACCAGTGAAGATGGCGTTGTTGATGAAGCGGCTCATGAGGCCACGGATGAAGAAGAACACGCGACAGAAACTATTTATCACAAATTTAAACCGGCCTTTGTTGTCAATTTTGAAGACAAAGGTAAATTACGTTTTCTACAAATAGACATCAGTGTATCGACTAAGAAACCATCGATAGTTGATGAGCTAGTCAAACATGAACCAGTTATACGCAATAACCTAGTTCTTCTTTATAGCAGTAAAACCGCTGCAGAACTAAATAGTCGTGAAGGCAAAGAAAAAATCCGTCAACAAACGCTTGAGGAAATTCAGAAAATCATGCAAGAAAATGTCGGTAACCCCGGTATAGATGACGTCTTTTTTACTGGTTTTGTGGTGCAATAGTAATGTCAGTTAACGACTTATTATCTCAGGAAGAAATTGATGCTTTATTGCATGGTGTCTCTGGTGGCGATGTAGAGACAGACTCTGATGATGGCTTAGATGATGGCGAAACAAGAAATTATGATTTCGCAGTAGAAGATCGCATTGTACGAGGCAGACTTCCTACATTAGAAATGATTAATGAGCGTTTTGCGCGTCACTTCAGGATCAGTTTATTTAATCTACTAAGGCGAACTGCTGAAATTTCTGTTGGTAGTGTTCAAATGCTGAAATTTTCTGAGTACATGCACCAACTATTCGTTCCTACTAGTTTAAATTTAGTCAAAATACACCCATTACGTGGCACAGGATTATTTGTACTAGATCCAAAGCTGGTTTTTATTTTAGTAGATAATTTTTTTGGTGGTGATGGTCGATTCCATGCCAAGATCGAAGGTCGAGAATTTACCCCAACGGAATTACGAATTGTTCAAATTGTATTAGCGGATATTTTTAAAAACCTTCATGAAGCATGGCAGCCGGTTATTGATGCCGAATTTGAATATATCAATTCAGAAGTTAATCCTCAGTTCGCCAATATTGTAAGTCCTACCGAAGTTGTTGTTGTCACTAAATTCACAATAGAACTAGATGGTGGTGGTGGCGATTTACATATCACCATGCCTTATTCGATGCTCGAACCTATACGTGAGTTATTAGATGCGGGTGTTCAAAGCGATCGTTCAGAAATAGATCAAAGATGGATAACGGCACTAAGAGATGAAGTTAAAAGTGCTGAGGTTGACTTAACCTGTTTACTAACAGAAACAGAGATTTGTTTAAATGAAATTTTAAATATGAAAGAAGGTGACATTATTCCGATTGATATACCCGAAACGGTATTGTTACGTTCAGGAGATATTCCTGTTTTGCGAGGAACTTTTGGTGAAGCGCATGGAAATAAAGCAGTGAAGATAACAAGTTCCATTGCACGTCCTGAATCAAAACAATCAATGGAAATAGTGAAGCACGAAGGAGAAAAACAGTGACTGATGAAACAGAAGTAAACGAGAATGAATCTGCAGCAGCTGAGGGCGAAGCAGAAGATCCTTGGGCAGCGGCACTTGAAGAACAAGCAGAGGTAGAAGGAGCTGCAGCAGAAGCGGCCGTTGATCCGGATGACATATTAGCTGATGCAGGTGCAGCAGCCGCACCTACTCCGGATGTTCAGGCAGCACCTTTAGATACGCTTGAAGATGATAGTGTTCCTGCTGGAGAAGAAGTTAATCTCGATGTTATTTTGGATATTCCAGTCACGATAGCAATGGAAATTGGTAGAACAACAATAAGTATTAGAAACTTATTACAGTTAAACCAAGGTTCTGTTGTTGAGTTAGATCGTTTGGCAGGTGAACCAATGGATGTTCTTGTCAACGGTACATTAGTGGCACATGGTGAAGTTGTGGTTGTGAACGACAAATTTGGCATACGTTTGACTGATGTGATTAGTGCTTCAGAACGGCTTAAGAAACTACGTTAATTTAGGTTTGTAATGAAATATAAAAAAATCATGCTATTAGCTTGGTTGTATGTCACCACAACATCATTGTTGGCGGCTGAAACTTCCTCAGCACCATTAGTAAAGCCAATTATCGATCCACTGTCAGGAACTAATATTTTTCAAATGGTCGCTGGCTTAGTGTTCGTTTTGTTGCTTGTAATTATTGTTGCATGGTTAGTGAGGCGTGTTGGTGGTGTAACTATGGCTGGCGGTGGCGTATTGAATGTTATCGGTGGCATGTCGATGGGTGCAAGAGAACGAGTTGTTTTATTACAGGTTGGAGAAGAACAAATTCTAATCGGTGTTTCGCCAGGACGCATCCAAAAATTACATGTATTGGAAAACCCAATTGAGATACAAGCTAAGAAAGTAGCGGATATGAATTTTGCTAACAAACTGACTGATGCACTACGAGGAAAAATAAAGTGAAATCCGTTTCATATTTGCTCCTAGTTATAGCGGCATTACTAATGCCAGTTAATGGTTATGCGGAAGCAGGAATTCCTGCTTTATCAGTTGTTACGAACGCAGATGGTGGGCAAACATATACATTGAGTATTCAAGTACTCATAATAATGACACTTCTAACAATGTTGCCTGCAGCATTGATGATGATGACAGCATTTACACGAATCGTTATTGTTCTAGCAATATTACGTACAGCAATAGGAACAGCTCAGACTCCAACCAATCAAATTATTATTGGCTTGAGTTTATTTATGACTATTTTTGTTATGTCTCCAGTACTTGATTCAATTAATCAAAATGCATTACAGCCATATTTGAATGAAACAATCACATCAGGAAAAGCGCTTGAGATGGCTCAAGCACCAATCAGTGAATTCATGATGCGACAAACACGTGAATCAGATATAGATTTATATGCGCGCATTGCTGGAATTGAGAATATAGAATCACCTGATGATATTCCATTTACAATTCTTATCCCAGCCTTTGTTACTAGTGAATTAAAAACAGCTTTTCAAATTGGTTTCTTATTATTCATTCCCTTTTTAATTATTGACCTCGTTGTAGCGAGTGTCTTGATGTCGATGGGTATGATGATGTTGTCACCATTAATTATCTCATTACCCTTTAAGATAATGCTGTTTGTTTTAGCCGATGGTTGGACACTAGTACTGGGTACGTTAGCAACCAGTTTTTATATATAGGTGTACTTATGGCTCCACAAGACGTACTCCAAATTATGCAAGGCGCTCTTCATGTCATTATTTTAATGGTGTCAGTAGTGCTGTTGCCGGCTTTAGGTGTGGGGCTATTGGTTAGTATGTTTCAAGCAGCAACTCAAATTAATGAAGTAACATTAAGTTTCATTCCAAAACTATTAATTACTCTTGTTGTATTAGCTTTCGCAGGTCCCTGGTTGTTGGATATGTTGATAAATTATACAACACAGCTCTTTCAAAGCATCCCTTATGCGATTGGTTGAATTTTGAGTGATAAGTAATGATATTTTCTAGCACAGAATTATTGTCACAGCTTGCCACACTTATTTGGCCACTGTTTAGAATTTCGGCCATGGTTAGTGCTATGCCTATATTCGGCTCAAGATTATTACCTAAAAGATTAAAGATAGTTTTAGTTCTGGCATTAACAATAGCTATTGCACCTAATATCCCCCCGATTGAGAACGTAGAAATGTTCAGCTTAAATGGTGCGATTGTCGCAATGCAGCAAGTTTTGATTGGTTTAGCAATGGGTTTTACATTGCAGTTGGTTTTTTCTGTTTTTGTTTTAGGTGGACAAGTAATTGCCTTAACTATGGGGTTGGGGTTTGCTTCTTTGAATGATCCAGCTAGTGGCGTTATTGTGCCAACAGTAAGTCAGTTCTACACTATTTTTATATCATTATTATTTTTGGCAATGAATGGTCACTTGGTAATGATAGAAGTATTGGCGAATAGTTTTATTGACTTACCAATAGCTAAAACAGGATTAGATGCAGACGCAATTTGGCAATTATTATTATGGTCAAAGTATATTTTTTCTGGTGCTGTATTAATGGCGCTTCCTGCGATTGCTTCATTATTGATTGTTAATCTTGGCTTTGGCGTGATGACGCGTGCTGCACCGCAATTAAATATTTTTGCTATTGGTTTCCCAGTGATCATGACAATTGGTTTTATTATCATGTTATTAGCATTGCCTAGTACAGTTCCTTTGTTTGAAAATCTTTTAGATAGCGCTTATCAATTGATGCGCATAATGATGGGTGGCGAATAAATGGCCGCTGAATCAGGACAGGAACGGACAGAGCAACCGACGCCAAAGCGGCTTAATGAAGCACGGAAAAAAGGACAAATTGCACGTTCAAGAGAACTTAATACAACATTGGTTTTATTAGCTGGTGCAGGTGGCATGATATTTTTGGGTGATAATATTATGTCAGGTCTTAAAGGGATTATGACAAGCGGTTTAACACTACAAAGAGAAGTATTGTTTAATCCAGATACAATGTTGGAAAATTTTAGCAGCAGTGTAGCTGATGCATTACTTATCTTATCACCATTATTCGTATTATTGGTTTTTGTCGCTTTTTTGGCTCCGATGTTACTAGGTGGTTTTTCATTTAGTGCGGAAGCTATTTCTGTAAAAATGTCTAAACTCGATCCTATTAAAGGCTTAGGTAAAATATTTGCGGTAAGAGGGTTAGTCGAACTATTAAAAGCACTCGCTAAATTTGTCATTGTTGCCACAGTAGTTATTGTTTACCTCTGGATTAATACCGACAAGTTCCTACATCTCGCTGATCTCGAAATCGATGTTGCGCTAGCTGAAACAGGCTATTTAATATTTTGGGGGTTTCTCTTTATTAGTTGTGCTTTGATTGTGGTAACAATGGTAGATGTTCCATTTCAGTTATGGGATCACAAAAAACAGCTAATGATGACCTTGCAAGAAGTTAAGGATGAATTTAAAGAAACGGATGGGCACCCTGAAGTTAAACAACACATCCGTAAGCTGCAAATGGAAATGGCTGAGCGACGTATGATGCAAGAAGTGCCTAATGCAGATGTTGTTATCACTAACCCAACCCATTATGCGGTAGCACTTAAATATGATCAGACTAGTATGGGCGCACCACGGGTTATTGCTAAAGGTGCAGATTTGATTGCGGCCGAAATTCGTAAAGTAGCCTCTGAAAATAATGTGCCAATTGCAGCAGCGCCACCTTTGACACGTGCATTGTTTTTTAACACAGAATTAAATGATGAAATACCTGCTGGTTTGTATTTAGCAGTAGCACAAATACTGGCTTATGTTTATCAATTAGATAAAAGCAGGCGCTCAAGCAATGATGAAATAAATCTCCCTGATGTTGATATTCCGGATAATTTAAAACACGACTAAATGTTTTTTAATGAACAAAATTTGTGAGTGATATAGCAATGGCGACAGCGGCAGCAACAGCGTTAGATAGTTTAAGGGTCATTAACAAAAATGGTATGGGAGCAATGATTTTATTGCTCATAATGCTAGCAATGATGGTTATTCCTATACCACCGTTGCTATTGGATGTTTTGTTCACCTTTAATATTGCACTTGCAATGATTGTCTTGTTGTCAGGTATTTATAGCACACGTCCACTTGATTTTACCGCGTTTCCATCCGTTCTGTTGATTGCTACTTTATTAAGGTTGGGACTTAATGTTGCATCAACTCGCGTGGTGTTATTAGAAGGGCATACAGGCTCTAATGCAGCAGGTGAGGTGATTTATGCTTTTGGTGACTTTGTTGTAGGTGGGAATTATACCGTCGGTCTTATTGTTTTCATTATTTTAGTAATTATTAACTTTGTCGTTGTCACCAAAGGTGCAGGTCGTATTTCAGAAGTAAGTGCTCGTTTTACATTAGATGCAATGCCTGGCAAACAGATGGCAATTGATGCTGATTTGAATTCTGGTTTAATTAATCAGGAAGAGGCTCGCACGCGACGTGATGATATTTCTAGAGAGGCTGACTTTTATGGCTCAATGGACGGTGCTAGTAAGTTTGTTCGTGGTGATGCAATCGCCGGTATTTTGATTCTCTTTATTAATATAATTGGTGGGCTAGCCATTGGCATGGCGCAGCATGACTTGGATTTTTCAACTGCGATCGAATACTACACCTTGTTAACCATCGGTGATGGCTTGGTTGCACAGATACCTTCATTAATTCTCTCAACAGCAGCAGCGATTATGGTAACGCGTAGTTCTGGTGAGAACGATATGGGTAAGCAAATTATTGGTGAGTTGTTTAATAACCCGCGTGCATTAATGGTTACAGGTACAATTATTGGCATTATCGGATTAATTCCTGGTATGCCTAACCTTGCTTTTTTATCACTGGCAGCTCTCAGTATTGGTGCTGCCTATATGATAGTGAAGCGAAATCAAGAACAAGAGCAACAGCTTGTCGTTGAAGCAGCCGCGGAGGCAGTTCCTGCTCCGGTAGAAGAAAATAAAGAGCTAAGTTGGGAAGATGTTGTGCCTGTCGATATCGTTGGTCTTGATGTCGGTTATAAATTGATTCCGTTGGTTGATCGTAAACAAGGAGGGCAACTGCTATCTCGTATCAAGGGTGTGCGTAAGAAACTAACTCAAGAATTTGGTTTCTTAATTCCATCTGTTCATATTAAAGATAAATTGGATTTGTCACCCAATGGCTATTCTATTTCACTAATGGGTGTTCCTTTAGGCGAAGCTGAAATTTACCCCGATCGTGAAATGGCTATAAACCCTGGTCAGGTTTTTGGTGTTATTGATGGTATGCCTACCAAAGACCCTGCTTTTGGTCTTGATGCCTTGTGGATAGATCCATCGCAACGTGATGAAGCACAAACTATGGGCTACACGGTGGTTGATGCCAGCACTGTGATCGCTACACATCTAAGTCAGTTGCTACATAGTCACGCTAACGAGCTGTTAGGTAGAGAAGATGTCCAACAATTACTTGATAACCTGGGTAAAACAGCACCCAAACTAGTAGAAGGCCTCGTTCCAGATACTTTGCCTCTGGGGACGATTCAGAAAGTGTTACAGAACTTGCTCGAGGAACGTATTCCTATCCGTGATATTCGGACGATCGTCGAGACATTGGCGGCTAATGCGTCAATGAGCCAAGATGCCGCCACATTAACGTCACAAGTGCGGATCGCACTTGGTCGATCAATTGTTCAATATATCAACGGGATGGAGCCAGAAATGCCGGTTATCACTCTCGATCCGTCTCTGGAACAGATATTGCAAGAGTCATTGTTGTCGGTCGATGGGTCTGGAGCAGGCTTAGAGCCAGGACTCGCCGAACGACTATTACAATCGTTAAAAAAGGCAGCATCAGAACAGGAAAGTGCAGGTAAAACGCCAATCCTAGTGGTGTCACCACAGTTAAGATTGTTAATTGCGAGATTTGTACGCCATGCAGTACCGGAGCTTCATGTTTTAGCTTTTAGTGAAATACCGGACTCCAAGCAGATACGTATCGTCGCTAACGTTGGGAACGAACAGCCAGTGTAGAAAAAATAAACTGGCAATAGAACGAAGAGTGAAATATGAAAATTACACGTTTTTTTGCCAAAAATATTAGCGAAGCAATTCGTAACGTTCGTGAGGAATTAGGACCAGATGCCGTTATTCTTTCAAATAAAGAAGTTAGTGGTGGTATCGAATTAGTTGCTGCGATTGATTATGACGAAGCATTACTAGATAGAGATAATCCTAAATCAGTACCAGCAATTCAAAAGACTGAAACCAATACTCATTTACAAGAACCCGTTAGCCAAACTACACCCGCTACTAAAGTGGAATGGACACAAGAACCAACACTGGTTGAAATGCGCCGTGAACTGGAAAGTTTACGAGGTATGATGGAAGACCGTTTAACTGGTTTAGCATGGGGTGAGCAAGCTCGCCGTCATCCTGCTAGAACACAGCTAACACGCGAATTGCTGGCGTTAGGTTTATCTCATAATTTGTGTCAACAGCTTGCCAACGAACAGCCTGAACAAAAAGATTTCACCATGATGTGGCGTGCCACGATGGGTCGTCTCGCACAACAACTTCCGGTAAATGAAATAGATTTCCTTGATGAAGGTGGCATGATCGCCTTACTTGGGCCGACAGGCGTTGGTAAAACAACAACGATTGCAAAATTAGCCGCTCGTTTTGCTTTGCGCCACGGTAAGCAGAATGTGGCATTGGTCACGACTGATAGTTACCGCATTGGAGCACATGAACAGCTACGTATTTATGGTCGAATCCTTGATGTCCCTGTCTTTATTGCTAATGACAGCAAAGAGCTTGGTAACGTATTAAATAGCTTACAAGATAAACGCTTAGTCCTGATTGATACGGCAGGTATGAGTCAACGTGATGTACGTCTATCAGAACAATTCTCAGTTATTAGTCATGGTTCACCATTAATTCGCAGCTTCCTTGTTCTGTCAGCAACAACTCAAATGACAGCATTAGATGAAACAGTCAAAGTCTTTAGTGCAGCAGAACCAGAGGCATGCATTATCACTAAAACAGATGAAGCAACCAGTCTGGGACCAGTTCTTTCAGTGATTACAAAATATCAACTTCCAATGGCTTATGTAACAGATGGTCAGCGCGTGCCGGAAGATATTCGTTTAGCTAGAAAAGGTAATTTAGTGAAACAGGCAGAACAATTGAAGCGTTCTCAGGATGAAGAATTAATGGCAGCTGAAACATTTTTACATGACAGTCAGGGGTACGAAACACATGTACATGGCTGAAGCGAGAATTGATCAGGCTGAGGGAATGCGACGCATGAGTGATCCAAAACCTGTGCGTGTTATTACTGTCGCTAGTGGCAAGGGTGGGGTTGGTAAAACCAATGTTTCAGCAAACCTTGCGATGTCGTTAACAAATATGGGTAAGAAAGTTCTTTTGATGGATGCCGATCTTGGTTTAGGAAATGTGGATGTCATGTTAGGTGTGCACCCTGTTCATAATCTTTCACATGTTATTAGCGGCGAAAGAACACTAGAAGAAGTGATTGTTGAAGGTCCTGCGGGTATTAAAATAATTCCCGCCTCATCAGGCATTAAAAATATGGCTGAACTAACACCTGAAGAGCATGTTGGTTTAGTTCGCGCTTTTAGCGAAATTGGTAATCAATTAGATGTTTTATTAATCGATACAGCCGCAGGGATTTCTGACAGTGTGATTACATTTAGTCGCGCTGCACAAGAGATGTTAATCGTTGTGTGTGATGAGCCTGCTTCAATAACTGATGCATACGCATTAATGAAAGTGCTTAATAAAGAACACGGTATACAGCGTTTTAGAATTTTGGTGAACATGGTGCATAGCGTGCAGCAAGGTAGAGAATTATTTGGAAAACTGCTGAAAGTAACTGATAAATTTTTAGATGTAACACTCGATTTTATTGGCACAGTTCCTTTCGATGATTATTTACGTAAAGCCGTACAACGACAAAGAGCTGTTTGTGATGTGTACCCTCGTAGTCGCTCATCACTCGCATTTAAGAAGTTAGCGCAGGCCGTTGAAAAATGGCCTGTCGTATCGCAAGCAAGCGGACATTTAGAATTTTTTATTGAACGATTAGTTTATAACGAACCTGAACAATGGTTAGCGGAGAATGTGTCATGAATGGATTGGCCATGTATGTAGAGAATCAAGGTGTTTCGCATGATCAAATGATTATCGAGCATGCACCACTGGTGAAACGGATTGTTTATCACATGATGACAAGACTGCCCCCAAGTGTGCCGGTTGATGATCTTATTCAAGCGGGCATGATTGGATTAATTGAAGCAGCCCGGAATTATGATCCAACACAGGGTGCAAGTTTTGATACTTATGCAGGTATCCGAATACGTGGAGCTATCGTTGATGAGATACGTAAAAATGATTGGGCACCACGTTCCGTATACAAAAAATCCAGAACTATCTCTGAGGCAGTACGCAAGATAGAGAATGATAAAGGCCGTGATGCACGTGATTATGAGATTGCTAACGAACTTGATATTAGTATCGATGAATATCATCGCTTATTACAAGATGCGAGTGGTTATCGTGTAACGAGCTTTAATGAAGTAAGTAGCCAGGACGAAGCGATTATAGATACCTTAGTGGGTACTCATGAAACACCGTTTGAAGGCGTACAGCACGATAGTTTTAGAAAAACATTAGCAGAATGTATTTCTGATTTACCTGAGCGTGAACGCCTTGTTATGGCACTTTATTATGATGAAGAGCTTAATTTACGAGAAATTGGTGAGGTTTTAGGTGTTACTGAGTCACGAGTAAGCCAAATTCATAGTCAGGCTATCGTTAGGTTACGTGCACGCATGTCAGATTGGATAACAGAAAACTAAACTATTTTTATCTTCTGCCGACAGCTTAGTTGTACGTGGAAATATTAGATTTAGGAGCCAGTTTTGAATAAAGATATGAAAATTCTGATTGTGGATGATTTTTCAACAATGCGTCGAATAATCAAAAACTTACTGAGAGATCTCGGGTTTAGCAATACGCAAGAAGCAGATGATGGTCAGACTGCACTACCGATGCTTCAATCTGGGAATTTTGATTTTCTGGTGACAGATTGGAATATGCCGGGAATGACTGGGATTGATCTTCTTAAGGCCGTCCGTGCCGATGAAAAATTGTCAACATTACCCGTCCTGTTGGTAACGGCAGAGCAAAAACGTGAGCAAATTGTTGAGGCAGCACAGGCTGGTGTGAACGGTTATATCGTTAAACCATTTACTGCTGAAGTGCTAAAAGAAAAAATCGGCAAAATTTTTGAACGCGTTGGTGCAGCTTAAGCGATAGGGGAAGGATAGTGAGCGATAGTAGTGGCATGGATGAAGAGTATCTGGAGAAGGCTCGACGTATTATTGATGAGGTTGAGTCAGGAAATATTGAGGCTGCAGATAAACTAGTTGAAGAGTTATCTCGTAGTCGAGATAAGAGCTTATTTCAGGAACTTGGGAAACTTACCCGCGAATTTCATGATTCTTTGAATAGCTTCAAGCTAGATTCAAAGTTAACTGAATTAACAGGTACAGAAATACCAGATGCAAAAGAGCGACTTAAACATGTCATAGAGATGACGGATAAAGCCGCTCATAAGACAATGAATGTAGTTGAAGATTTGTTACCACTTTGTGAAACGCTTGATGGGCAAGGTGAAGAAATTCATAGTTTATGGCAGCGTTTCATGAAACGTGACATGGAACCAGACGAATTTCGGAAGTTATGTAAAGAAATAGAAGTCTACCTTGAAGAACAGCATCAAGGTACAGGCAGAGTTAAGAATGGTTTAACTGAAATACTGATGGCACAGGATTATCAGGATATTACCGGACAAATTATCAGTCGTGTAATCAATCTTGTATCAGATCTAGAAGTTAGTTTGGTTAAATTAATTAAAGATAGTGGCGCATTAATGGAAGAAACTAACGGTGTTGCGAGCGCAAAAAATGATAAAAATTCTTTGGATGGGCCGCAAATCCCCGGTTTAGAAACTTCTGGCGCGGTATCAGGGCAAGATGAAGTAGATGATTTGTTATCAAGTTTAGGATTCTAATACAATGGGAAATGGTGACATGGCTTTCGATGGTGATGATGAAATCTTACAAGATTTTCTCGTGGAAGCGGGTGAAATTCTTGATGATTTAGGTAATCAACTTGTCGACTTAGAAAATAGCAGTGATGATCCAGAATTACTTAATGCGGTTTTCCGTGGCTTTCATACCATCAAAGGTGGTGCCAGCTTCCTTAATTTAGATTCACTTGTTGCATTATGTCATCGGGCTGAAGATGTTTTTAACGAACTTCGTAATGGTGCTTTACAAGTAGATGCACAGTTGATGGACGTTATTCTTCCTGTTCTCGATAGTCTTAATGACATGTTTGATGAATTAAGAAATGGAGAGGAAATTTCTGCAGCTGAACCAGCTCAGTTGGCAGCACTGGATGGTTTGCTCGGCAAAGGTGCGGCACCAGCTTCTGAACCAGAAGCAGTCGTTGTTACAGACGTACCTGTTGTTAGTAACGAAGTAGAGCCAACAGCAGATGAGCTAGAAGATGAATTCGAAGCAATTCTTGCAGCATCGGCAGCAGGTAAGCAGGAAGAAACCACCGATAATAGTAGCTCGAGCTCGGATGAAATTAGCGATGATGAGTTTGAAGCCATGCTTGATCAAATGCATGGTAAAGGAAATCTACCATCGGCAGCCCCAACAAGTAGTACGAGCTCTGATGCTGAAACGACTGAACCAGCGGGCAGTGGCGAAGAGATTTCAGATGATGAATTCGATAATTTATTAAATCAGTTGCACGGTGACGGTGTTGTTCCTGGTGCCAATAAATCAGCAACTGCAAATGTCGACAACACTGAGGTAAAACCAGAAATAGTCGCAAAACCAGAACCAGTTGCAGAACCGCCTAAGGATGAAGAAGCACCAGCCAAGAAAAAATCTACGACTAAAAAACCGGCACGCGAAACACCTCAGGCAGAAACCTCTGTGCGAGTTGATACAAAACGACTAGATGACATTATGAACTTAGTCGGTGAGCTAGTATTAGTAAGAAATCGCCTGACTACATTGCAAGCTACCGTCGAGAGTGAAGACGTTACTCATGCAGTGACAAACTTAGATGTTATTACTGCAGATTTACAAAATTCAGTTATGAAAACACGTATGCAGCCAATTAAGAAAGTATTTGGCCGCTTCCCGCGTGTTGTACGTGATTTGGCACGTAGTCTTAGCAAAGAAATTAAACTTGATATGGAAGGTGAAGACACCGACTTGGATAAGAACCTAGTTGAAGCTTTAGCCGATCCGTTAGTGCATCTTGTACGCAATGCAGTTGATCATGGTATTGAAATGCCTGATGAGCGTGAAGCTGTTGGTAAACCAAGAATAGGTACCGTCCTTCTTAAAGCTTCTCAAGAAGGCGATCATATTGAGTTATCAATATCAGATGATGGCAAGGGAATGGATCCTGATATCTTACGCGGTATTGCGGTTAAAAAAGGTTTAATGGATGAAGATGCTGCAGCAAGATTAAGCGATCATGATTGTTACAATTTGATTTTTGCGCCTGGTTTTTCAACTAAAGAAGAAATTTCTGATATTTCTGGCCGTGGTGTCGGAATGGATGTTGTTAAAACAAGAATTATTCAATTAAATGGTTCGGTTGAAATTGACTCAAAGCTAGGCGAAGGTAGTGTCTTAACGATTAAGGTGCCGCTAACGCTGGCGATCATGCCTACTTTAATGGTTATATTAGGTCGACAGACGTTCGCATTACCGCTTGTCAATGTTTGTGAAATTTTTGACCTTGATTTAAGTCATACTAATGTCGTAGATGGACAAAAGGTAGTTGTAGTTCGAGATAAGCCTGTTCCTCTTTATTTTCTGAGGGAATGGTTAGCCAAAAATCCACCAATAAGAGACAAGTCTGACTCGAGTCATGTAGTTATTGTTGCTATAGGTACTCAACGAGTTGGTTTTGTTGTCGATGAGTTATTAGGTCAAGAGGAAGTAGTAATTAAGCCATTAGGTGAAATGTTATTAGGTACACCTGGGATGTCAGGTGCAACAATAACCGGTGATGGTAAAATTGCTCTAATCATTGATGTACCAGGGTTGCTCAAATCCTACGCACGACGAATGTAGGGAGTGATTACATGGTCACGCGCGTATTGATCGTAGATGACTCCAGCTTTTTTAGACGCCGAGTTAATGAAATCTTAGAAGCAGATAAAAACATTGAAGTTATTGGTATGGCTAAAAATGGTTTAGACGCTGTTGAGCAAGCAGAAAAATTAAGACCTGATGTCATCACAATGGATATAGAAATGCCTATTATGGATGGCATAACTGCTGTTCGTAAGATTATGCAGAAGTCACCAATTCCTATCTTAATGTTTTCTTCTTTAACAACAGATGGCGCACAGGCGACATTAGATGCATTAGATGCGGGTGCAGTCGATTTCTTACCTAAAAAGTTCGATGATATTTCTAGTGATCGAGATGAAGCGAAGCGTTTATTATGTGCTCGCGTTAGACTTATTGCCGCAAGAGGGTTAGAAAATCCTTCAGCTACACCTAAACAAGCTCAATCTTCAACTAATGCAGCAATTACAACAAGACCAACATCATTACCAAGTAAAGGTGATTATCAGTTAATAGCAATAGGCACTTCAACGGGAGGGCCTGTAGCACTTCAGGATGTTTTAACAAAATTACCTAAAGATTTTCCTTTGCCAATCATCTTAATTCAACATATGCCTGCAAGTTTTACTCCTGCCTTTGCACAGCGATTAAATGGGTTATGCCAGATTGAAGTTCGAGAAGCCGTGGATGGAGATAAATTAACAGCCGGCGTTGCATTACTTGCTCCTGGTGGAAAACAAATGGAGTTGATTAAGCGTGGTTCGGTCAGTCATATTAAAATTTCTGAACCTCTTCCAGGTCAGAATTATAAACCGTCAGTCGATGTTGCTTTCAGTTCTGTTGCTCAGGCATATCCAGGTAAAGCGCTAGCAATTGTATTAACAGGAATGGGAGCAGATGGTCGTGAGGGAGCAAAACAAATGAAGCAAGGTGGGTCATCATTATGGTCACAAGATGAAGCTAGTTGTGTTGTTTATGGTATGCCTGCCGCAGTTGCTGATGCAGGTCTTTCAGATCATGTTCTACCGTTATCATCAATAGGTGATAGCTTGGCAAGAAGCGTTTAAGGTTTGGCATGGACTTTTTAAGCATCTTCGGAATTATTATCGCACTAGGAGCAATCCTTGGTGGTAATTTTCTTGAAGGTGGTCACATTGATTCATTAATACAGGTTACTGCTTTTGTTATCGTTGCAGGAGGCACTGTAGGTGCGGTTATGCTCCAAACTGAGCTTTCTGTATTTGCTCGTGCATTAAAAATGTTGTTATGGATATTTATTCCTCCTAAATTAGGTTCGGAAACCGCAGTCGAAAACATTGTTGAGTGGAGTAATATTGCGCGCAAAGAAGGATTGCTTGGGCTTGAGGCAATTGCAGAAACTGCCGGTGATCCATTTTCAAGTAAAGGACTCCGATTGCTTGTTGACGGTAGTGAACCAGAAGTTATCAGAAATATTCTTGAAGTAGAGGTTGACGTTAAAGAACATCACGACACTCAGGCCGCTAAAGTTTATGAAGGTCTTGGTGGTTACTCTCCTACTATTGGCATCATTGGTGCGGTTATGGGGCTTATTCATGTAATGAATAATTTAGCGGATCCTAGCAAGCTTGGCCCTGGTATTGCCGTTGCCTTTGTCGCAACAATTTATGGTGTTGGTTTAGCAAATTTATTATTTCTTCCTATCGCAAGTAAGCTAAAAGCATTAGTTCATCATCAGACTCAGTACAGAGAAATGGTTATTGAAGGAATAATTGCAATAGCGGAAGGTGAAAACCCACGAAATATTGAAACTAAATTGCAAGGCTATTTGCAATAATTGGTTGCATGATATGGCACGAAAGAAACGACAGGAAGAGCACGTAAACCACGAGCGTTGGTTAGTTTCCTACGCGGATTTTATTACTTTGCTGTTTGCTTTTTTTGTAGTTATGTATTCGATATCTTCAGTTAATGAAGGTAAGTATAGGGTTCTATCAGATACATTGGAATCAGCATTCAAAAGTTCAGGAAAATCAGATCAACCAATTCAGATTGGTGAGTTAGCACGCACTTTGAATCCTTTAAATGATGGCGTGCAAGTTTCTGCCGCCGAGAAAAATGATGTAAAATCGATTGTAAAACCAGTTAAAATTATTGATGGTCAAAAAAATGATCCGGGTCCAGGTAAAGTTGGCGAAGCATCGAAAATGATTAATGCCTTACAAGACGAGCTAAAAAATTCATTAGCAACACTCGTTGATCAAAACCTGGTTACTTTACGCAAGGGCAAAGATGGGCTTGAAGTAGAACTTAAATCTAAGCTCTTGTTTCCTAGAGCGAGTGCACAATTATCTATTTCAGCTGAAAAGTTATTAATAAGGATTGCTTCTACCTTGTCTCGTTTCCCTACTTCTATACAAGTTGAAGGGCACACTGATAGTGCTCCGATAAATACAGCACTATTTCCTAGTAACTGGGAATTGTCATCTGCACGAGCGGCAACAGTAGTGAGATTGTTTGCAGAACATGAAATGGATCCAGAAAGAATGTGGGCGATAGGTTATGCACAGTATCGACCTTATTCAACTATTAAAACACAGTTAGAAGTATCACAGAACCGCAGGGTGGTTTTAGTGATAAAACCTGCTGTCTCTATACAGCCAATTCGCTCAGAGAAGCGAGCAGAAAACAGTAATCTTTTACCACTGCCCGTTGTAGAGAATAGGAACAATAATGTACAGCAAGATATAGTTTCACCAATTCAGTTACCTGCGATTACACCGATTGGTGGTGGTCAATGAAAGTTTGGGCAATTGCAAATCAGAAAGGAGGCGTAGGTAAAACTACAACGGCTGTTAGCTTAGCCGGATTACTGTCTGAAAAAGGTTCACGTTGTTTATTAGTTGATGCTGATCCACATGGATCTTTGAGTGTTTATTTTGGAAATGATCCTGACACTATGCAAGGTGGTCTATACCAATTATTCCATCAAGATGGAAATTACAGTAGTGATGTAACTAAAGAACAAGTTGTTTCTACTCAGTTTGATTGTATTGATGTTTTACCTGCATCAACGTCAATGGCGGCACTAGATCGACAAATGGGTACTAAGCCTGGTATGGGATTAGTATTTGGTAAGGCACTTAAGTGCTTAGATGATTATTACGATTATGTTTTAATTGATTGTCCACCTCAGCTGGGTATTTTGATGGTGAATGCCCTAGCTGTTTGTGATCAATTATTAGTACCAGTTCAAACAGAGTTCTTGGCGTTAAAGGGACTTGAAAGAATGGTACATACATTACATATGATTATGCAGTCACGTAACACTGTTTTGAACTATACCGTTATTCCAACATTATATGATAGACGGACTAAAGCCTCGCGTGGAGCTTTAGAGGTATTACAAGAACAGTATGAAGATAATTTATGGCCAAGTGTTATTCCCGTTGATACACAATTTCGAGAAGCAAGTCGTCAGGGAATTCCTTTGTCATTACTATCACCTAAAACTCGTGGAGTTGAAGCCTATACAAATTTGTTGGCTCACTTGCTCGGTGAAAGTGAATCACTTAATCAAGTGGTGGCATCAAGATGAAAAAACAAGCCATGAAACAAAATGCGCAGTTAAGTGAGCCACAACAAGTTGTGATGGAATATCTGGATGCACTTCTATCCGAAATTGAACCTGAAGTTGAGCCAGCTATTGATACATTACGCGATGCAAGAGAGATAGTTGAAAATAGTGATGTGCCTGTTTTTACTGAAGGGGGAGAGTCGTTAGATCAAGATGATTTCCAAATTCTATTATTTGATGTATCGGGAGTTAAATTTGCAATTCCGTTGGAAAAGCTGAACGGGATTCTTGAGTGGTCAGAGGAATTAACTCAAATGCCAAACCGCTCTGACTGGTTTCTTGGTGTTTTATCCGAGCGCGAATCTCAGATCAAGGTTATTGATATAGCTGTTTTGGTTGTGCCTTCTAAATTTAGACAAAGTCATGATTCAGCTAAATTGAAAAAAATTATCTTGATTGGTGATTCGAATTGGGGGCTTGCCTGTGACGCGGTCTCTGAGGTTATAACTTTAAGTAAAAAAGATGTGCGTTGGCGCAGTGAAACCAGTAAGAGACCGTGGCTTGCTGGTACGGTAATAGAGCATATGTGTGCACTGCTTGATGCGGATGAATTTGCTGAAATGTTAGGGTCAGATCAGCTTGAGCCAGCAGCATAACTGGCATGATAAATGCTTAATATATGTACAAGTAAGAAATTTGACGGAATTTTGGCACTACATAGCTAAGTTTTATGTAACTAATTGAATAATATTGTTTTGTAAGAGGTTATTACCATGAGTCATTTAGCAGAGAACGTCGACGATGCTGTGCTGCAGTGGGTTACTTTCAAACTTGAAGGTGAGCTATATGGTATCAATGTCATCCAAGTACAAGAAGTTTTACGAGTAACTGAGATCGCCCCGGTTCCTGGTGCGCCAGACTATGTCCTTGGAATTATTAATTTGCGTGGTAATGTGGTGACGGTAATTGATACACGTCGCCGTTTT
>JALTKP010000030.1 GCA_027078075.1 Gammaproteobacteria bacterium
CGTTATCGGGTATGTCGCCCATGCCGGGGAGCTTGTCCATCATACTCGCCATACCACCCATGTTCTGCATTTGCTTGAGCTGCTCGCGAAAATCCGCCAAATCAAAGCCTTTGCCCTTTTTGAGCTTCTTCGCCAGCTTTTCAGCTTGTTTGTGATCAACCTTATCCTGCACTTCTTCAATAAGACTGAGCATATCGCCCATGCCAAGAATACGTGAGGCAACGCGGTCTGGGTGAAAGGCTTCTAGTGCGGTGGTTTTTTCACCCACGCCGAGGAATTTAATCGGTTTACCGGTTATTTGGCGTACGGATAAGGCCGCACCACCACGTGCATCACCGTCTGTTTTAGTGAGGATGACACCGGTTAAAGGCAATGCTTCATCGAAGGCTTTAGCGGTATTTGCCGCGTCTTGCCCTGTCATGCTATCGACCACAAACAGGGTTTCAACCGGATTAATGGCGCTGTGCAGTGCCTTAATTTCATCCATCATGTCGCTATCAATATGCAGACGACCTGCGGTATCGATAATGACGACGTCAATAAACTGCTTACGTGCTTGCTCAATTGCGCCGTTGGCGATGAATACGGGTTTTTGTTCTGTGGTACTTGGGAAAAAACTGACACCGACTTCTTCTGCCAGTGTTTCAAGCTGTTTGATCGCGGCAGGACGGTAAACGTCGGCACTGGCAACCAAGACTTTCTTTTTGTGCTTTTCGGTAAGGAAACGGGCTAGTTTGGCGACACTGGTAGTTTTACCTGCACCTTGCAAGCCTGCCATCATGATCACCGCAGGTGGTGTGGCGTGCAGGTTTAATTCTTCATTCTGCTTACCCATGACATTAACGAGTTCATCGTTAACGATTTTAATGAAGGCTTGCCCAGGCGTAAGGCTTTGCATGACCTCTTGACCCACCGCACGCTCGCGTACTTGCTCAATGAAGCCTTTTACAACAGGTAAGGCAACATCAGCTTCCAGCAGTGCCATGCGTACATCACGCAGTGCATCTTTTATATTGGTTTCGTCTAAACGCCCCTGCCCACGGAGGTTTTTAATCGTTTTCGACAGGCGTTCGCTTAAGGTATCAAACATGTTGGGGTTCCAAATTCTCTTTAATATTGCTCATGTGGGCACTGCGCCCACGGAATCTGGACATTATAGCGTAAAAGTCTCTCCACCCTCGAGTCCTGTGATATCCAGGTCAGGCATGAGTTCAAGACATTCTTTGAGGATGGTTTCTTCTTCGCCGGGTTTACGGTGAGTAATGAAGATTTTAGTCTTATGTTTCAATTTAACGATATCTTCTGCGAGTAACTCTGGGCAGTAATGCTTTGCCAATTTACTTAACATCAGGTTGCGGTTTGAAAACGCGGATTCAACGATCAACATATCGAGCTTGTCGTGCGCATTGAGTGCATCCCAAAGAGAGTCGTTAGTGCTGGTGTCTGCACTAAAGGCAAATGAAGCACCATCGGCATCTTCAACACGGTAGCCGACTGTTGGCACAATGTGCTCAACCGGAATCATTTCTACTTTACGACCATTATTGGTCCAAGTTGAACCAGGTTCGATAGATGAATAACTTAAAACTGGGGTTTCAGGGCGTGGTAATTCCGCGAAGTCAGGCCAAACAACCCAGTTAAAAATATAAGCCTGTAATGCCTGCAAGGTTTTTTCTTGCCCATGAATCAAAACAGGTTCTTTAACTCGGTCGAAAATAGTATCTATTAGAAGAGGTAAACAAGTGACATGATCCAGATGAGAGTGAGTAATAAAAATATGTTTAATTTTACTCATTTCCTCTAGTGTCAGAGTGCCCACTCCCGTGCCTGCGTCGATAAGTATATCGTCATCAATTAGCAAAGAAGTGCTATGCATGCCTGCACTTATACCGCCACTACAGCCCAAAATACGTAGCTTCATACTTTCTGGAAACCTTTAAGAATTCTTATTTGTTATACAGCTTAGACTTTCTATCTAAAACAGCCAACATTATTGAACAGAAATGTTGAAAAAACACGATTTTTCCTACATTACGACACAATCCTTATTTATATCTTCATATCTGGCTAATTTATGCTGCTAAATTCCGCTTGTGCTTCTATAGCGGAGCCGAATATGAGATTATTCCTGACATTCAGCCTAACAGAGAAAAACCAACGGGGCTACGCTCTTAACGGAATTTTTTCCAAGAAGATCAAGATTTTGACTATGAATATAATAACAATTAGCACCCTTTCTATTGCACTGTACCTAGTGACAACTGTTTTGCTTGGCAGGCGTTTATTCCAGTCAGGTGACGTTGTTCAGCATACCCGCCTTGCATTGATTTCATTAGGCATCGGCGCGGCTATCCTGCACATTGGTGTGGTTTATAATAGTGTGTTTACCACTGCCGGTATTAATTTGGGTATTTATAGTGTGGCATCACTGATTATGGCGATGGTCGCGAGTCTTATGTTGCTTGCCTCACTAAAGCAACCTATTGAAAATCTCGGTATCGTCATTTTACCTATTGCTGCGATCACGATACTGCTTGATCAACTTTTCAGTGCACAGCATATTTTGAGCAACCAATATTCTAGCCAGATTGAAATACATATTATTCTTTCGTTACTGGCTTACAGTTTGCTGACAATTGCCGCCCTGCAATCTGTGTTGCTCGCTATTCAAGATCGCCGTTTACGACATAAACACCCTGGTGGTTTTATGCGTGTCTTGCCACCAATGCAAGTGATGGAGTCGCTGTTGTTTCAGTTAATCGGGCTTGGCTTTATATTGCTTAGCCTGGCATTACTAACCGGCTTCATTTTCCTCGATGATATTTTTGCACAGCACCTTGTACACAAATCAGTGCTCTCCATTATTGCCTGGTTTGTATTTGCTATTTTATTGTTAGGTCGCTGGCAAGCAGGCTGGCGTGGGCGCACTGCTATTCGCTGGACACTCAGTGGCTTTGTAACATTATTACTCGCTTACTTCGGTAGCAAGTTAGTACTAGAAATCATTCTGACATAAGGTCGCCATTCTTGTTAAACGAACTTTCGCTAGTCGCGTTATTGATCATCTTCGTTGTTTTGATTTTGATCTCTGGGTTTTTCTCTGGTTCAGAAACCAGCCTTATGTCGCTGAACCGTTACCGGCTTCGACATCTTGCTAAAGATAAACACCGTGGTGCAATGCGTGCACAAAAGCTTCTTGATAAACCAGATAAACTAATTGGTTTAATTCTGATTGGTAATAATGCTGTTAATATTATGATCACGCTGTTAGCAGCCGTGATTATGATTCGGCTGTTTGGTGAACTGAGTGTGTTAACTTCAACCGCTATCTTAACGGTGATTATGGTTTTATTCGCTGAAGTCACACCTAAGACCTTAGCGGCATTAAGACCTGAACGATTTGCGTTTCCGTCGACACTCATCCTTGCGCCGTTGATGAAGATTTCATTTCCGCTGGTGTGGTTGGTAAATCAATTTACTAATGTTCTTCTTAAAGTGCTTAAAATTGATATTAGCCAATCAAACTCTATGCACCTAACTCAAGATGAATTGCGTACCGTTGTTTTAGAGTCAGGTAGTTTAATACCAAGCACTCACCAAGAAATGCTACTGGGTATTTTAAACCTTGAACAAGTCACTGTAGACGACATTATGGTACCGCGAGGCGAACTTGTCGGGATTGATATTGAAGATGAGTGGGATGAAATTGTTGATATCTTACAAAACTCACAACACACTCGCCTGCCCGTTTTTAAAGGTGACATTGATAACATCATTGGCATTGTTCATCTGCGCCGAATTTTAAAATTACAAACACAGGAAAGTTTTAATAAAGAAAGTTTATTAAAAACAATTCATGAACCTTATTTTGTTCCTGAAGGTACTAGCTTAAATACCCAGCTACTTAATTTTCAACATGCGAAACAACGTATCGCCTTAGTTGTAAATGAATATGGCGAACTTCAGGGGCTAGTAACACTTGAGGACATTCTTGAAGAAATTGTTGGCGAGTTCACAACCGACCCTGCCAATAATTTTCAAGATGTACATCCACAAAAAGATGGTACTTGGCTTGTTGATGGCTCAGCTAATATTCGCGACCTCAATAAATCACTCAAATGGAAACTGCCAACGGATGGCCCGAAAACGCTCAATGGTTTGTTACTCGAACATCTCGAGTCAATTCCTGAACCGGGTACTAGTTTGAAGATAGCCGGTCACCCAATTGAGATCTTGCAGAGCCATGGCAACGTAGTGAAAACAGCGCGAATATACCCTTCGCTGAATAAGGAAAATGACCGAGAGGACTCAGAAATAAACGATTCTTAGCCTTAAAGTCGACCAATGGTTAATAGAATGTGACCAGCGACACGATTCTTTGCCACGATAGTCGACTATACTGATGGTGTAGCAATATAAATGGTGAGCAGACTTGGCAACACTGACATTGGCATTTAAAGGTAAAACACTTCAGATATACCCATTACAAGATGGCGTGCTTACCATTGGCCGTGAACCCGGTTGTGACATACACATTGATAGCCTCGCTGTTGAACCTCAACATGCTCGTTTAATGGTCCAAGGTGAGAAGTTCGTGCTCACTCAAACTAAACATGACAATACAACCCTCATCAATCATAAACCGATTGAAGAAGCTCAGTTACAAAACAACGATATGATCCGAATCGGCAAGCATGTTTTAATGTTTCGTCTTGATGACTCTGTTGTTGAGCAAAATAAATCGGACTCTAACATAGCTAAACCTAGTGCTCCCGAACAAGCACCTAGCGTTCCTTCTGTTAACGAAGATCAGGTTGAGAGCAATACACCAAACCATGGTTGGCTACAAGTTATGAATGGCAAAATGTTAGGTAAAACATTTAAGCTACGTTCAGGGCTCACTGATTTAGGAAAACTGGGTATGTTACCTGCTCTTATCGCTCTACGTAGAAGTGGCTACTTTATTTCCAATTTAGCAGATAGCAATAACCTATCAGTTTCCAACAAAGCCATTGGTGATAAAAGTCACCCATTACATGACGGTGATTTAATTAAGCTAGGTAAAGTCACTTTGCAGTTTCACTTACAAGCGTAATTTTTACGGGGGTAATATGAACCAAGTAACCACTGAAACAGAACAGCGTATACATCACCGCGTTTTATTTGATACCGTTGCGAGTATCCATATTAATGCCAGCAACATGAATACTCAGCTTATCGATATTTCATTAAAAGGTGCATTAATTAAAAAGCCTAGTGCATGGACTGCTGAAGTGGGTGATACCGGTCAATTACGACTTGTGCTTAGTGACAATGTTAGTGCCATCAGTATGGACATAAAAGTTGCTCATGTAGAAGATGATCACGTTGGTTTCCACTGTGAACATATTGATATCGATAGCATCACTCACCTACGGCGCTTAGTTGAACTTAACTTGGGTGATACTGAGCTGTTAGAACGCGAGTTCTCTGCACTACGTGCATAATTAATGAATTCTGCTGGCACCTGATACGGTAAAGGCAGCATACACTGCCGCACTGTAACCTTTTGCCTTAACCATATCTCTTGCCTTGATCCATGCATGACCAATATCACCATCTTTACGCAAATATGTATGGAATGTTTGCATGTAAAGGCGCGTACCCTCATCTTGTACTGGCCATAGACTCGCGAGAACAGCACGCGTTCCGCCTAAATACAAACTTCTAGATAAGCCGAGTAAATCATCGCCGGCAGCAACCTTGCCTAAACCTGTTTCACATGCAGATAAAATTACAACTTGTGCCGATAAAGGCTGTTCCAGCATGTTGGCAGCAGTTAAGCGATAGGCACTATCACCTTTGGTTAAAATAATGGCTGAGTCGAGTGGGTCTTTTGCATCAAACACACCATGTGTTGCTAAATGTAAGATTCCTTTGCCCTTGCCTAAATCTTTACGTAAATTTTTCTCAGTTGCTTTCTTGCCAGATAGAACACGAGCTCCATACAGATCTGCGACAACTTTTGCTTCGGCTAACGCGCCCTTTAATTGTGGTAGTGTTCCTGCATAATAAGGATCACCCACAACGGTTGCTTGAAGATTTTTAGACTGTTTAATTTCTTTACGATTAAGCCATTGTCCATTGGGCAGGACAATCACGGGGTAAGTTGTATCGAATGCACCCCACGGGATAAAGTGAGTAATGCCACTGGCAACAAAATAAACTTTGCTCGCCTTTTTCCATTGTTTAATACCAAGTGATTCATGCATCGCTGAGGTAATTCGTTTTAAACGCTTGCTTCGATTCCTTTGTACTGCATCAAGAAACAAAGAAAAATCTTCCTGTAAAGAAGCTTGAGTATAAGTTGTATTCTGTAAATGAACTCTATCAGCTGAAATAATTAAAAATGTCAGCTTATCGTTATCTCTAAATGGTGTGGTGTAAACAAGCAATTCATCTTTGCCTAAAGATTTTTGCACATCAGCAAGTGAGGTTGTTTTAACAACAAAGACTTCTGCCAGTTCTGGGTCAACACCTTGTAATTGTTCAATCAGTTTGTTTCTTTGTGCATATAAGTCATTCACTACCGCTTGTTGGCGCTGTGTTGGAGTAATTGCCATTAGTGCCGCATTAGCAGAACGTATTTTTTTATCCGTTTTCCAAATTTCTTTAATCAGCTCAGCTGAACGATTACTTGGCAGTTTTCTTTCTGCTAACATATCAACGAAAGAACGTGCCCTGCCCCGTTCCATATCTTCAAACAGCTTATCTAACTTGCCATTGCGTTTGTCTAACTTTGACAAATAATAAGTGATTTCATCTTTACCAATACCAAAACGACGTTTAGCACGATCAGATGACAATGCGCCTGAAACCGTGTCGACAGCGGCTTCTGCCCGACGAAAGCCAGCCTCAGCTTCATCGTAACGTTCTGATAGAAACAGTGCTTTACCGCGAAAAGATCCCAGTCGCCAGATTAAATCATTCGCACCCATTTCTAGTGCTATTGGCAAAGCCTTGTCTGCTGCAATGATGGCTTTATCAAGATTATCGTTTTCTAGCCAGCCATACGCTTCTAAAGCAGCAAGCACGGCAAGTCCGTGTTGGTAACCAATGGCTTTGAAATAAGCAGTTGCTTGCTTAAAATGACGTTGAGAAGATTTAACATCACCTGTGGCTAATTCTGCTGTCGCCAGAAAGCTCATGTTTAAGGCGCGCCCATAAAAACTATCAAGGTGTGTCGGTGTGCTGGATGCATAGAGTGGATGAAAGGCAACGTAATGCGTGTCGCTCAGTCTGTCTTCGGCCTGTTGTGCCCAGGCTTTTGCTTGGTTGTGTTTGCCTTCAAGAATAGCGATACCTGCCATCCCTACATAACCACGAATCTGTGCCGTTGTTAGTCCAACCAGTGCAGCGAGGTTTGTTGGTGGCCCACTATAGCTGGTTGGTAATCGCCAATCGCCAATGGTGTTGATGACCTTACTAAAATCTTTTCTTGCGCCAGCATAGTCACCGATCCAAATACGTGCTTCTCCACGTAAGGCGATACTATTTAATGCATTACCAAAGTATTTTTGCTCAAGACGCATAGTCCGTTGCAATTCGGTTTCTGCATCTGCTGCCAGCCCCATCATGATATAGGTTTGTGCGCGAAAGAAAGAAACATGCCATTGCATTAATAAAGACTTACTTTGAACTTTATCAAGTTGTACTAAGACCTTATTCCCATCTCCAACCAAATAAACATCATAGGCACTTGCCAATTCTGGTGTAACGGTTAAGCCATAACTATTGCGTTCGCCAGCAGCCGGCATCAACACCTTATCGCTGATTAAATCAACATGACCTACTTTACTTTTAAATGGATACGG
>JALTKP010000031.1 GCA_027078075.1 Gammaproteobacteria bacterium
GGGTGTTAAAACAATTTGTAAAGAACTGATTGCACATGGTATGTCAAAAGATATGCCGATGGCATTAGTTCAAAAGGCAACAACACCCGAGCAACGCCTCTTTACCGGCACACTTGAAAACATGCCCGAGATTGTTGAAAGAGAAAAAATTAAACCGCCAACACTTATTATCGTTGGTGAAGTAGTGAAGCTACATGAGAAGTTGAATTGGTATAGTGAGAACAGCGATATTAGTTAGTATTCTGACTTAACTTTGCGCTGCTGTAAAAGGTAGCAACAAAATCACTAAATTTCCTGGCAGGAAGTGGCGGGCTAAAATAATAGCCTTGAATGTTGTCACAGCCATGTGCGAGTAACATATCCAGTTGGGCTGAATTTTCTACGCCCTCTGCGATGACATTCATGCCAAGGCTTTTTGACATGGCAATAATCGTTTTTACCATTACGCCCTGGCTATCACCCTCTATTTCAACAATAAAACTCCGATCTATTTTAATGGTATCAATAGGGAATGTTTGCAATTGACTCAGTGAAGAGTATCCCGTACCAAAATCATCCATAGAAATAGAGACACCTAGTTCTCTGAATTCTTTAAGAACACTAATGATGTCGGCGGTTTTTGTTGCTGCCATGCTTTCTGTGATTTCAATATCAAGTTGTGTAGCAGGTAGCCCTGTTTTCGTCAGTATGTCTTTTATATCAGTGATGATATTGTGATCAATAAACTGTTTCACTGACAGGTTAACACCGAGCACGAAGTCACCGACTCCATTGTCACTCCATTCCCTGGTTTGTGCACAGGCTTGTTCAATGATTGACGTACTTAAATCAATAATAAGCCCGGTTTTTTCGGCAATATCAATAAAATGATAAGGTGCAACCAGACCTTTCGTTGGGTGTTCCCAGCGGGCGAGTGCCTCAAAGCCAGTAATCGCACCTGTTTGTGCATTAATTTTAGGTTGATAATAGGGGATAAACTCGCCGCGTTTAATTCCTTTACGCATATCATTTTCGATATCGAGTCTTTCCTGTGCTTCGCGGTTGGATTTTTCATTATAAAAAAGATATCGACCACCACCTTGCTTCGATGCATTCAGCATGGCGTTTTCAGCGCCTAATATGGTTGATTCGGCTGTATTATTATCAATAGGGTAAATTGAAATGCCAATACTGACAGTGACAAAAATATCATGGGTATCAATAGAAAAAGGCTTAGTCGTTAAATCTGTAATTGCTTTTGTCATATTAGTAACATGGCTAAGATCGCCAAAATCACTCGACATAATGGCAAAGGTACTGTCGTTGAATCGGGATAATACAACAGAATCTGATTCCAGCATTTTTAGACGACTGGAAAAAGAGATTAGCACTGTTTCAGTTGCTTTGTAGCCAAGTGATTCAGACAGGCTTCTAAGGTTGTCCAGCGTTAGCATATAGATAACAACAGCCTTTTTATCATTTTCGATATTCTTAATCACCTTGTCCGTAAACAACTGCCGGTTAGGTAGGTCTGTTAATAAATCGTAATGATTTTGATGATGAATAATCGCTTGCGTCGATCGTAATTCAGTGATGTCTTGTACCGTACCAATAACTTTTAAGGCATGACCTGAACGGTCTTTGATAATATCAGCATGTTGTAGTACGTATAATTCTGTTTCATCACGGCAAATAACCCTGTGTTCAAGTTGATAGCCAACACCTTTAATCATGGCATCGACAATGTGGGCTCTCACGAGTTCTTTATCATCAGGGTGAGCATACTCAACCAGTGCATCTAAGTGGGGTACCTTCTCGCCAGAAGGGAGGCGAAGTAAGTGCAATAATTCATCGGAGCATGATAGTTCATTATCATCAATGGATAATTCCCATGAGCCAAGTTTTGC
>JALTKP010000032.1 GCA_027078075.1 Gammaproteobacteria bacterium
TCACCCTTATCGCCTGTGCGAGTATAAATTTTTGATAAACGGTGCCCCATACGGTGCTCCTGAAACAATAGTTATTTAGAGTAAACGATACTCGACAGGCAAAATAAGATCCAGCGTTCTACCATCAAGTAAAGCGATCGCTGTCGGTAAGATTTCAACTTTATCAATACTAGCAATGGCGGCTTTATCCAATAAAGTATGACCAGAACTATTTAAAACTCTAACACGACTAAGGTGGCCATCAGCTTCAATACGCAAGCTGATTCTTACTTCGCCTTGCCAACCGCGTTTAATGGCCATTCTTGGGTAGTAAAAATGCAGTGCAAAGGCACGTTCTAGATCGGAGTGCAATAAACTGGAAACACTCTCTGGTAATGCAGAGGCAGGCATTGCTGATGGGACTTCAAGTTTGGCGACAATAGTGTCGTTTTCACTTGAGGTATCGGCATCTTGATTTGCTATCTCAACATCAGGTTCAGAGTAAGTAGATTCAGGCGGCTTAGTTTTTGCCACGGTTATTTTTTTCTGAACTGGTTTAACTTTAGGCTTGGTTTTTAATTTAGCCGTTTCTTTCTTTGGTAAAGGCTTAGCAATATCTTTATTGGTAGGCACTTTCTTTATGGATGCAGGAGAAGGTGCCTGAATACTGATTCTCATTAATGAACCAGCAACAACGATATTGGTAGGTGAATTAAAATCGATCAGCCCTAGCATCAGCACGTGAAGTGCGGCTGATGCCAGAACAAGAAGGCTGATCGTTTTATTCATACTAGCTTAGAAACCTTTTGGTGAAAAACGCAGTTCAAGTAACATTGTACGACCTGGTGTAGTGTAATCATTAACCAGTTCGTATTCTTCATCAAAGATATTTTCTAAACGTGCTTGCAGGCTCCAGTCTTTATCGAAAGCATAACCTGCATTTAGGTTCACAGTTGTATAAGCGGCTAATGTTACATTGCTTGCATCATCACGTTTGCTGGTAGCGAGCATGTCTGCACCAATGCGATAAGGACCTTTGGTGTAAACAACAGATGCAGTCAAACTACGTTTAGCACGACGTAGTAACAATGTATCAGTATCTTCATTTCTAGGGTTCTGGAAGATAGCTTCTGCTCTTGCTTGCCAAGGACCTTTGGCAAATTGGTAACCAAGTTCAATACCTTTAATGCGTGTACGTCCCACATTGGTAGCAACAAAATTAAAGGAACCTGCAGGTACTTGAATCAAGTTAATCAGGTTCTTAATTTTGTTATCAAAAGCACTCACTGAGAAATTATGATGCTTAGTTGGTTGATAACGTAAACCAAGTTCAATATTACGCGATGTTTCTGGTTGTAGATCTGGATCACCACCAAAGCCGTAGCGGTCATTCCCTGTAGGTGCGCGGAACGCAGTACCAACACCCGCGAGTAGTTTTACAGTTGGTGTTGCTTGAATGCCGTATTCAATATTCCAGGTGCTATGATTACCAAAATCTTCATGATCGGTGTTTCGAGCGGCGAGTAATAATTGCTGGTTACCGTATTTAATATTATCTTGAAGGAAAATTGCATTAACGCTAGTACGTTCATCGTAACTTGAGAAACCAACCGAAGTGGTTTGTTCAGAAGATAAAGAAATACCAGCAGTAACTAAGTTATGTTGATTAACTTCAATATCATTTTGCCAATCGAGTACATTTCGTGTAGTTCTTGAGTTGTTTGTGCTTTGGTTTTGATCAAGATCATCTTCCATACGGCTTAATTTTAAGGTGCTTGACCAAATATCGCTTGGATCTGCCTTGAATGTTAGTGCCGTGACGCTATTAGTGAAGTCTTGATCACGAGTAGCAAGTGAGAAGTTTAAGTAAGAGTTATTGCCACGGCTTTGCCAGTGACTTAATTCAATATCAAGGCCATTGTTTAATGTTGTGCCAACGTAAGTATTAATACTGGTATTACGGTTACCGTTGTCACCGGCTGTACTGCTGATTCGGGCAGGAAAGCCATCTGTGTTATTAATGGCAACGGCAAAACCGGCGCGGTAATTATCGCCAGTGTGTGCCACGTTAGCACTAAATTTACGGGTGCGATCTTCACCCAGTGACATGCTGCCACTAGCATAAGTCCCTTTGGTCTTACCGCGATGAGTGATGATATTGATAACACCACCAATTGCTTCAGAACCATAGAGTGTTGAGCGTGGGCCTTTAACAATTTCAATGCGTTCAACCTGTTCAGGATTGATGTTTTGTAATGCAGCACCACCGGTTGTACCAGGGTTAAACTTAACGCCATCGATCATGATTAGGGTGTGGTCACTTTCTGTGCCGCGTAAAAACAAGGATGTTTGTGAACCCGCACCACCAGTTCTGGCAATGTCTAAACCAGCGTGAAAACGTAGTAATTCAGCAACATCAACAGCTTGATTGCGTTCAATCTCTTCACGTGTGATAACGATCACGGGTGAAAGTGAGTCATCAACGGTTTGAGCTGTACGCGTCGCTGTCACAACAACTGGGTTAAGAGTTTCTTCAGCCGCAGAAACAGGGCTAATGGTTGCTAGCACAAGGCCAGCAAGTAGAGATTTATTCAAGGTATTCATTACAACTCCGCAAAAATAGACTAGGCAACCCGCATAGTCATATTAAAAAAGACACAGCGTTTAGGGAGTTGGAACAGGCATAAAAATACCCGCTACTATCGCCCGCCGCAATATGTCGCTAAGTGCATCGGGCCGGTCTCCGGGCTTACGAGTAATTATCTGGATTTGTCGCCTTCCCATGCGTTAGCACAGTGGCTGGATGACAAATCTTAACTCGATCACCGTTGCGGGGGCAGCGTCGGAATAAATAGCATTGTTGCTATGTCACAGACTTCCCGTTTCACTCCGTTAATTGAAAAAATTGCGGGAGCACCTGATGCAGGTGGAGCGAGATTAGGGTGATCGTGCGCTACAGTCAAGCAAAGAAGTTGCGAACAAGATTAAATCAAAGGCTTAGACTAGCTTGAAGTTGTTAGGCGGCAGTTCCGGTTTTGCTAAAGGCTTTTTCAGCAATGGCAGGGCGAGCATAGTGATAGCCTTGGCCACACTTTATACCCATGTGCAGTACTGCTTCACGCAGGGTTTCATTTTCGATGCTTTCAGCAATGCTGACAGCCCCAAATGAAAGTGCCAGTGCATGAATATGTTCAATTATGGTGTGATCTGCATGGCTATCGAGCATCTTGCTGACAAAGTCACCATCGATTTTTAGATATTCAGGGCGGAATAAGCGAAGGTAATTATAAGTAGAGTAACCTTGACCAAAGTCATCCAGTGCCAGTTTACAGCCCGCATCACGTAACGCCTGTATATCACCGAGCAGATTATCTGTCAGATTGATTGTTTCACGTTCGGTTATTTCTATGGTGACAGGGCGTCCTGCTTCACAGGCAGGTTTAACCCGTTTTAATAATTCTTTACCAAAGTTTTTGTCATTGAATGAGGTCAGGCTGATATTCATAAAGAGTTCGATGCCAGCGGGCGCTTGCTCGAGCGCTTTACCAATGACGCATAAATCGATTTCACGAACTAAACCAAGATCTTCTGCAACCATAATAAATTGAGAGGCTGAGAGTAGTGCATCGCCACGCTTCATTGTGGCAAGCACTTCATAGGCAATTGGTTCACCGGTATTTAAATCAGTAATGGGTTGGAAGGTCGGAATAATATCGCCACCTTCTATGGCATTACGTAATTCAAAACCACGGCTAAAGACTTCCATAATGCCTTGACTAATATCAATCGAGAGCACTTCAATATTACCGCGATGACGGCGCTTAGCTTGATAGAGTGCAACATCTGCAGCACCGATTAATTCCTGAATAGAATTACCGTGGAAAGGCGCAATCGACATACCTATACTGGCACGAATTTGCAGGTGCCCAACAGTCAGCCTGACGCGTGAATCATGTAGTGCATCGAGTGCTTGTTGGCAAATCTCTTGTGCTTCTTCAATAGGGGTTTCGGGAAATAATAAGGCGAATTCATCACCGGCTAGTCGTGCAACGATATCATCCTTGCGAAGTAAGCTGCGTAATATTTTAGCGGTTGTTTTGAGTACCTGATCGCCAACCAAGTGGCCATAGGTATCATTGATGAATTTGAAGCCATCAATATCAACCAGTGCTAAACAAAGCGATTTTCCTTCTTCAAGTTCCTGAGGTAATTTCTTGGCAAGAATTTTCTCAAAATGGCGACGGTTATAAAGGCCGGTTAACTCATCGGTAATGGAAATTTTATAAAGTTGTCTACGGTGGCGTTGCAGTGTTTGGGTCAGTTCATAGCGTTCGCTGATGTCATGGAAACGACCGATTACACCAACTAATTTACCATGATTATTAAAGGTAGCATGGGCATCAAGTTCTACGCGAATAGGTTTGCTACCCGATGAACGTATTTCAACTTCGGCACTTTTAATATCAAGTTTATGAAGTTGTTCTTTTTTAAATAATTGGCGTGTTTCTAACTCAGGTAAGAAATCAGAAAAGTATTTGCCAAATGTATCGGTATCATTGTAACCAGTGAGTTGTTGCCATGCTGGGTTAAGAAATGAAATTGCACCACGACTATCAAGCTCAAACATGGCTTCACGCATGTTATTAACCAAAGAACGTAATTGCTGTTCATTGGTTAGGAGTTTGTCTTGAGTTCGCTGTAAGTTACTAATTTGTTCTGACATGAGGCGTGCACTTTCGGTGAGTGCATTGCCGAGATCTTGAATTTCGTTATAGCTAGTTTTAGGTGTGACAATATGCTGTTGCCAATCACCTCTACCGATATGTGAAGCGATATTGACGAGTCGTTTTAATGGCGTAGTAAACCCTGAAATTATTCGATAAGTGATCGCCGAACTAACTAACAGAAGACCAATTAGAATAAGCAGGTTATTAATCAATATCTGTGTTAGTTGTTCACTAATAGGTAGGTTGGAAAGTTTTATTTCAAGTGAACCTTTGCTGATGTCATTTTCATACAAAGCAGATTCAAGCACGACATTTGCTTCGTCTTCGGTAATGAAAAATTGCACAAATCGACTGGGTGGCGGTTCGTTCTGATCCAGAGAGTAAATCAAGGTACCCGGTCGGTTACTCACGAACACGCTTGCAATGGCGGTGTTTTCAATAAGGTTATCGAGGTATTTTTTTAAGCCTTCTGCATCACGCGCAACCAGCAAGCGCCGAACATTTGGCTCAGCAAGTGTCATTAGATTTCTAGCTAGGTTACGTTGTGATTCAATTTCAGTGCGAGCTGCTTGTGTAACAACAAAAAAACCAAGCAGTGTAATGGCTAACACTTGAATTAAAGTGAACACCAGAACGAGGCGACCACGTAGTGTTCTTGGTAATTTAAGTTTCACGAGATTGCCCCTCCTTGAGTTTATTATGGACGTTCAGTGACAATCTGTCACTTTCTTAGCTTATTTAAGCTATTGAATTAAATGATGTTAACGCAGGCTGATTTGTTGCCAATTATTTTGTTTAGCATGCGCTGTGAGTGTTTCATCGGCATCAACTACAATGGGGTGGCTAACTAATTTCAGTAAGGGCAGGTCATTTTGAGAGTCAGAATAGAAGTAACTCCCTTCAAGGCTGTGTTGGTTAGTTTTCAGCCAGTCATTGAGTCGTTCGACCTTACCAGATTGAAAACAAGGCGTTCCGGCTACTTTACCAGTATAACGATCTGCGATAATTTCGGGCTCGGTCGCGAGTAAATTATTAATACCATAGGCAGCAGCAATAGGCTCAGTGACGAATCGATTAGTTGCGGTAATAATTAGTAAGGTATCACCGTTTTCTCTGTGTTTATCGACCAGAGCTTGCGCTTTAGGCAGCATTAAGGGATGAATAATGTCATTCATAAACCGCTCGCGCCACTGATGAAGCGTTGCCATATCGTGTTCAGATAAAGGCTTAAGCGAGAAGGATAAGAACTCAAATATATCCAGATTGCCGGCTTTGTAGTCATCATAAAACCGTTGGTTTTCAGACTCATACAGTTCCGCATCAACAACGCCGAGCGTTACTAAGAAACAGCCCCATAAGTAGTCGCTGTCATCTGCCAGAAGGGTGTTATCCAAATCAAAAATAGCCAAACTCAAGATTCTTCTCCTTAATGTAGGGTAATAGCATAAGAAACCCGAGACCAAAGGACAATCACTATATTGACGTTGTCTGTAACCTGCTGTCAGTCATTAGCTGCTGGCTCAGGGAATCTCCCCGCGGTCGATTCGATTCGCCATCATTTAATGACTGACATCAGGCTACCCCATGATTTGCTAATTGATGGTTAACCTTAATCATGTGACAATCATTCTAGATGTAACAAATGATTTGATGAGGTGTGCGCCGTGATAGATGAACAGGGATTTAGAGCCAATGTTGGCATTATCCTCTGTAATCAAGAAAACCGCTTATTGTGGGCACGCCGCATTGGTCAAAATGCGTGGCAATTTCCGCAGGGTGGCATCAATGCAGATGAAACCGCCGAGCAGGCACTTTATCGTGAGTTAGATGAAGAAGTGGGTTTGCAGCCCCACCATGTCGAGATTCTATGCCAGAGTAACGACTGGTTGCGTTACCATCTCCCTAAACAACTTATTCGTCATGACAGTAAGCCACTTTGTATTGGTCAGAAACAGCGCTGGTTCTTATTAAGATTAACGGCAGAAGATAATGATGTTCGGCTAGATACACATGGAGAGCCAGAATTTGATCATTGGCGCTGGGTTGACTATTGGCACCCACTTGAAGAAGTGATTTATTTCAAACGAGATGTTTATGAAATGGCGATGAAGGAATTTGAGCCAGTTTTATTTCCTCGGTAACGATAAGTGATAGTGATTTGAATATGGATGATCAGGTTACAATTCAGTCAGCAGATGCAAGCGAGCTATCGCTGTCAATCGCTGGCGCGGGTAGCCGTAGTTATGCATTTTTATTAGATTGGCATATTCGTTTTGTTATAGCGCTTGCATGGATACTCATTGTTTATCTCTCGTTGAAATTATCAAATGGGATAGAACTCGATTTATTTACTAATTCAGCATTGAGTTCAGTTACCTGGATTCCCGCATTATTTATTTATTTTTTTTACCATCCTGTTTTGGAAGTTCTTATGCACGGGCGAACCCCAGGTAAGCGTATGGCGGGAGTTCGTATTGTCGATACTAATGGGCGCACGCCAAGTACGGGTGCATTGATATTACGAAATGTATTTAGGTTAGTTGACTCCTTACCTAGCTTATATATGGTCGGATTGACTGTTTGCTTGTTTTCTAAGAATGCGGTACGTATTGGCGATATGGCTGCAGGCACGATGCTTATTAAAGAACAACGCACTAGTAATGCAGATCTTGATCAAGTTAGTTTACTTGCGGTTAATACGCACTATGCACCAGAGCATTTGGAGTTATTGAATACACTGCTGGCTCGTTGGAAAGACATGGATACAAGTAAACGTCTTGAGCTCGCTGAAAAAGTCTTGAGTAAGATGGGAGTTGAATTGCCGCAGGCAACAGGCGCGCATATTTACGGAAAGAGTGTCTATGAAAAGTTAATCGCGGTACAACAAGGTGAAAGGAATTGAGCCAAAATTCTTTACAAGCTTGGTTACAAACACGTAGTGGACATTGGCAGCGTTTAAATGAGTTGTTGTCAGTACAAAAAGACAAAAAGTCTCAGCCACTAGATGAAGTCATGGAAATTGTTCAAGAGTCACGTGCGCTAGCACGAGATGTATCATTAGCTCGTACC
>JALTKP010000033.1 GCA_027078075.1 Gammaproteobacteria bacterium
AGAGTAATCCACTGAATATTAAAGCAATAAGAATAAACATGCCGAAAGGTTCAACTTTGCTTAATAAGATTGCGGCACGAGTTGGTAACAGGCTAACAGCAATTCTGCCACCATCAGTTGGTGGAATGGGTATTAAGTTAAAAACCATTAACAGTACATTAACAAAAACTCCTACTAAGCCCATTAGTCTTAATGTGGAGGAAATAATTTCTAAGCTATTAGGTAATAAAGTAGAAAGCTTAATGATTATTCCCCATGCAACAGCCATCAATAAGTTTGAAGCAGGACCTGCAATGGCAACGAATGCAATATCTCGTTTAGGTTTTTTAAAGTGATACCAGTTGATAGGAACGGGTTTTGCCCAGCCAAAGGCAAAACCTAAAGTAAACATAAGAATGATAGGCACAAGCACGGTGCCAATTGGGTCAATATGCTTAATAGGGTTGAGTGTAAGCCTCCCCATCATATAAGCGGTATTGTCGCCAAGACGGTGAGCAACCCAGCCATGTGCAACTTCATGCACTACAATAGCAAATAAGATTGGTAAAATAGCAAAAGCTAATTGGTAGATACTGAATTGAGAAAACATAATGTGCGATAGTATATCAGTCAGAGAAATAAATATTTGGTTTATATAAATATGAGAACTATTTCCTCATTTTCAAGATTAAATTTATATTTTATTGTTGTGTTATTAATGCCTATAACGGCAGCAGCACAGGAAATTATCGAGATCGGTACGTTCTCCAAAGCCAGTACAGATGCGGTATTTCCGGAAGGCTGGGAACCACTAGATTTAGGGGGAGCAGAACGTAAAACAAAATATAGTTTGGTTAAAGATGAGGGTATTTGGGTTGCCAGAGCAGATAGTCAAGATTCAGCATCAGCCATGTTCTATCCGATACAAATTGATTTGAAAAAGACGCCGATCGTGCAATGGCGCTGGAAAATAAAAAAAGTATTAAAGGAGGGTGATGCAACTCGTCGTGATGGCGATGATTACCCCGCTCGTTTCTACATATTTTTTGATTATGACGCTTCACAGTTGTCCTGGTTTGAGCGACTTGGCTACGAAAGTTATTATCGACTTTATGGTGTTTATCCACCTCTTGCTGCACTGAATTATCTATGGGCAAATAAACTACCCGTTGGTACATTAATTCCTAATATCTATTCTGATCGGGTTCAAATGTATGTAGTACGTAGTGGTGATACTCAAGCGGGTATGTGGGTGACACAACAGCGTAATATTTACAAAGATTATGTTCGCGCATTTGGCAAGGAGCCACCGGTTGTTCTTGGTATAGCATTTATGACGGATACAGATAATACGGGTGAAAAAGCGACGGCCTTCTATGGTGATATTCGTTTGTTATCAACGGAAGAAAAATAATTCTAATTAACAGTTATATTTCTTATCATAATTAATCTTAATAAGGTGTGGTTATGGATTATTTAATTCACTCTGCCAATGTTATTTATATTTTTTCATATTTAGTGAGAGATATTCTTTGGTTACGAATATTAATTGTAGTTGCCATTTCTTTTGTAATTCCTTTTTATTACTATCAGCCAGTACCATTAATGGTCCCTGTCTACTGGAACATATTATTTGCGGGTATTAATATTGTGCAAATAGGTTTCTTGTTAGTTGAGCGGCGTCCAGTCACCCTTTCTGCTCAAGAGCAGAAATTATATGAGCAAGTATTCCGCCGATTGACTCCAAGGGAAGTGTATAAATTATTTAAAATAGCTCAATGGAAAAAACTGCCTGCAGGTGAAATATTAGTAAGGCAAGACACGAATTTAGATAGTTTAATGTTAATTAATAAGGGCGTGGCGAGTGTTCAAATTAAGGGTCAAGAAGCCGCTAAGTTGGACGAAGGGCATTTTGTCGGAGAAATGAGCTATTTAACCGGTGCGATGACTTCTGCATCAGTAATAGCAGCGTCTGAGTTAGAATATGTTGAATGGCCAACAACTAGTCTGGAGACATTTCTGCGTAAGTACCCTGATTTACGAATTGCATTAAATGCAATTATTGGTGTTGATTTAGCAGGGAAATTAAGTCGAATCTAGGCAATTTGATTGTCAAATGATGTTATATAGTTAATGATGTAATACTGAGAATAATAACAATGAGGCTAAGAATATGGATGAATTGAATGTTTGGTTAGTTGGCGGAGGTCTTGCTGTCGGTGCGATCTTTGCGATTGTTATTCAACAGCTTCGTTTTTGTCTTGTTGCAGGTACCAGTAATTTACTCTTAATTAAGGATAGTCGTCAGGCGGTTGCCTTTGCGGTTACGTTATTAGTAGGCATTACAGGAACACAATTATTAGAAATGATGGATATTGTTGCAGTTGCTGAGTCATCATACCGAAATGAGACATTTGATTGGTTTGGTGCCGCTGTCGGCGGTATTCTTTTTGGTATTGGTGCAACCATAGCTGGTGGTTGTTCGGTACGAACGTTGATAAGAACAATGGAAGGTAGTATCCATGCGTTATTAGCACTACTTTCTTTTGCCTTAGTTGCGGCCATTGCACAGTTTGGTTTTCTTGAAACCCCTCGAGTTGATTTAACAATTGCTACTTCAATAAGTTTAAAGACAGATGCCGGTATTGCATCAATGCTATCAATTTCACCGTGGATAGTTCTGGCTGTTGTTGTTGCTGCATTAGTTTTGTTTATTATTAAAAGTTCTAAGAATGGTTTAGATAAACAGATGATCGCAGCTGGTTTTATTATTGGTAGTTTGATTATTGCAAGTTGGTACATTACTGGTGTGTTAGCACAGGATGAATTTGATCCAACAAAACCATCAGGTATTACTGTATCTGGACCACTGGCTCGCTTAGGTTACATTATGATTTCAGGAAGGGTGCCTGCATTGTCTTATGCCATTTCATTTGTTATTGGAATCGCAGCAGTATCATTCATTTATGCAATTGTACGAGGGCGTTTTAGTATCACAATGCCTGCTAAAGGCATGACAAAGATGGCTATTATTGGTGGCTCGTTGATGGGTGTTGGCAGTATTATGGCTTACGGCTGTAATATTGGTCAGGGACTTACAGGTATTTCAACACTATCTATGGAATCATTTCTTGCTGTCATCGGTATGGTTGTAGGCATCAGTCTTACAACAAAGATCATGGAAAGGAATGCTTAACTAGTTCAAGGACGATTGATGTTAATTCAAGAAGACCATGTTGATTTAGATACATCTATTGGTGTGATGCGGGCATTCATTTTTCGCCCGGTTGCGGAAGGAAAGTTTCCCGGTATTGTATTGTTTGCTGAGATATATCAAATGACAGGGCCGATTGCGCGTACCGCAAGAATGCTAGCTTGCCATGGTTATGTGGTCGCTGTCCCTGAAATTTACCATGACTTCGAAGAACCAGGCACACCCTTTGAATATAATCAGGCAGATACCGAGAAAGGCAATCAATATAAAACAGATAAAACCTTATCATCATACGACGATGATGCACGTGCTTGTATCGATCATTTACTAAGCCGAAATGACTGTAATGGTCGGCTTGGCTGTGTTGGAATATGTTTGGGTGGGCATTTAAGTGTTCGTTGTGCAATGAACCCTGAAATAAGTGCTGGGGTGAGTTTTTACGCAACAGACATTCATAGTCAAACACTCGCTAAAGGTATGCAAGATGATACCTTACGTCGTTTTAAGGACATTAAGGGTGAAATGTTAATGATCTGGGGTAAGCAAGATCCTCACATTCCCCCGCGAGGCAGGCAACTTATTTATACTGAATTAACATCTGCCAATGTCAATTTCACTTGGCACGAATTTAATGCTCAACATGCTTTTATTCGAGATGAAGGTTACCGTTATAATCAACCGTTAGCTGATATTTGTAATGACATGATGTTTGAAATGTTTAATCGGGTATTACAGCTGGGGATACAAGATCCGGTAGGTTCAGATACGCAAAGTTGTTAGTGTTTCTAATACAAGGATAAATAAAAAAAGGTCAGATTAAATCTGACCTCTTTTATGGAAGTTAATTAGTAGATGTAACGATTGTTATGATGTTCAGTATTGCGGCTGAGTCGAACCTGAAACTTATTTTGGTACCCTCGGTTGTTATAACGAGCATAGTCCCAAAGTTGATGCTGTTTACGCCAGTTTTTATGAGGGTGTGCGGCACCAAGCGTATTACGATGTGGAATACCATTTTTATGTAAGTAACGGTGTTCTAGTGGACTGCGCACATATTGGTTTTTGTAATTTCCATGTTGACGTACACGTTTAATATTATGACGATGCTCACGTTGAGCATTGTAACGACGTTGTTCTCTTGCTTGATGTCGTAGTGCTTTATTTTCCCAGCGATTCTCACGGACTTGATGACGTATTGCTTTATTTTCCAGACGATTGTCACGGGCTTGGTGGCGTAGTGCTCTATTTTCGCGACGGTTATTTTGAACTTGGTGGCGTTGTTCACCGTAGTTGTAATAACGAGATTCACGTTCATCAGCTTGTGCTGTGCTTAAGCTCATTAATCCTAGACCGGCAGTGATAGCAAGAGTAGTGGCAATATTTTTTATATTCATGGTTCACCTCTTTTTTGTAAAATCGCTTAGGTATTCCCAAGCCTTGAACGTAGATTACAGAGAGCAGCCTGAACTGAAGCTGAATAGCATGCTATGATACTGAGAAAAACTCTAACCACATTAATATCAATGCATTAGCGTGTGAGGGATAAGATGAAAAAACTTAAGAATGAAGCTGAAATGGTAAAAAAAGCCATTGCTGCTGGTGTTAAATACGGTGAAGAGCGAGGTGTTGTCGAGTTTGAGCCAACAGACTCACAGAGCGAAAAAATAGAATATATTTACCGGTTACTTTGTCATGACAAAGTGATTACACCTATGCCAGAAGATCAGGTTTCACAAAAATCAATGAAACATCGCTTAGCGATGTGGGCATCAAAATTAAAATAATCACTGTATAAATCCTTGTTTAAATTTATTCATGATTGGTTAGAGCAACGGGTTATTGAGCGGTCGTTAATAACGGAACAACAGTGGCAAGTGGCTTTCTTGGCGCTGCCTTTATTAAAGGGACTTAGTGTTACAGAAAAACAAAGATTGAAAGAACTTGTTATTTTATTTATAGAACGAAAGACATTCGAGGGCGCACATGATCTGGTTGTGACCTTACCGATGGCACTTATTATCTCTCTCCAAGCCTGTTTGCCTATTTTAGAATTAAATTTAAATGCCTATGATGGTTGGTCATCGATCATTGTGTATCCAGCCGGATTCTCACCAGAACGTAAAGTAGTTGATGAATATGGGGTCACTCATTTTGAGAAAAAAAATTTGGCGGGGGAGTCATGGTTGAATGGACCTGTGGTGTTGGCATGGGATGAAGCAGAACATGGCGGTGTAATTGATGGTTCAAATTTAGTTATTCATGAATTTGCACACAAATTGGATATGGAAAATGGTGTTGCAAATGGTTTTCCCGTATTACACAAAAATATGCGTACCAATGATTGGGTTGAGGCTTTTAGTAATGGTTTTGATGTGCTGCAAAGCCGTTGTCAGGCAGGTAAATCGACTAATATTGATTGTTATGGCGCGAGTTCACCGGCAGAGTTCTTTGCGGTATTAAGTGAAGTGTTTTTTGAACGCCCAAGCATTATAAATAAGCATTACCCGGCTATATACGAACAACTTAACCGGTACTATCGTCAAGATACGCTGGTTAGATTTTCTTAATAATAAATAAGCGAGCAAGATTAATAACCTCTTGCTCGCTTACTGAAGTCATTTACTATTAGCGATTACCATTAGGATTATTGGCACGCTTCTTACTATTACGGTGTCCTTTTGGATTTGAACGGTGACTGGTTCGCCCAGATGTAGATTGTTTTTTTCCAGATGGACGGCGCCCACTACGCTTTTGATTACCACGGCCATTTTGAATAGGTTCAGGCTTGATTGAAGGGTCTGGTTCATAACCTTCAAATGTCACACTTGGAATATCTTTTTTGATAAGACGTTCAATATCTTTTAATAATTTCAACTCATCCACACAAACAAGTGACATCGCTTCACCTTCATTACCGGCACGACCAGTACGGCCAATGCGGTGAACATAATCTTCTGCAACGTTAGGTAACTCGAAGTTCACAACATGTGGTAATTGATCAATATCCAAGCCACGTGCAGCAATATCTGTCGCGACTAAAACTCGAATTTTTCCTGACTTAAAATCAGCTAATGCGCGGGTACGAGCACCCTGACTTTTATTGCCGTGAATTGCAGCAGCGGTAATTCCATCTTTACCTAGTTGTTCAGCAAGACGATTGGCACCATGTTTGGTACGAGTGAAAACTAATACTTGTTGCCATTCATTACCGCCAATTAATGCAGACAAAAGTTCACGTTTACGTTTTTTGTCAATAGGATGTACAACTTGAGTGACGGTATCGGTTGCCGCATTCTGACGTGCAACTTCAATGAGTGCTGGCGAATTAAGTAAGCCATTAGCCAGTGTTTTAATGTCATCAGAAAAAGTGGCTGAAAATAATAAGGTCTGTTTTTTCTGAGGAACAAGTTTAAGTACTTTACGAATATCATGTATGAAGCCCATGTCGAGCATACGATCGGCTTCATCAAGGACTAAAATATCAATCTTAGAAAGATCAATTGAACGTTGGCTAACATGGTCAAGTAAACGACCAGGTGTAGCAACAACAATATCTACACCTTTAATAAGTTTTTGTTTTTGAGGGTTGATACTGACACCACCAAAAATAACCGCTGATCTCAAATGTAAATGACGACCATAAGTTTGTACGCTTTCATGTACTTGGGCCGCTAGCTCACGGGTCGGAGTTAAGATGAGTGCACGTACAGGTCGACGACCCTTACCAGTATGTGGTTTGTCTACTAAGCGTTGCAATAAAGGCAGTGTAAAGCCGGCGGTTTTACCTGTCCCTGTTTGTGCGCCACCCATAAGATCGCGGCCTTCTAAAATAAGAGGGATAGCTTGTTGTTGAATAGGTGTTGGTGTTGTGTAGCCGTTATCGGATACAGCACGAAGTAATTCGGCTGATAAGCCGAGTGATTCAAATGACATGTTAAAAATTCTCCAGAACTGGCCTACCAAAACATCGGTTTGGGTCGGTCTAGGGCAGATAATACTTAGGTGTTTCGAGGTGAGGCTGAGAGCTTTACCGCGTTTTAAATAGGTGCAGACCGAAGTGCACCAGAAATTGTGAGCGCATCATACCTGAATCTCTGCTATAAAGGTAGGTATCGATGATGGAGAATAATAAAATGCGCCTAAGACTATTATTAATAAGTATATTTTCGTTATTTCTACTCACTGCATGTGGCGATAGTGGTAGTGATAATAAGGTAAATGCCAATTCTCATCTGCTAGATAGCCAAATGAAAGCAATGGATAAGGCGAGGCAGGTAGAAGGTGATATTAACGCTGCTATGCAACGACGTGATAAGGAAATGAATCGCTAAGGGATTTGTTTTTTCTTAGTCGGTTTCTTTTGCATCGCTCTTAATTCATTGAGCAGTTGTTCATTATCCCATTCGCGTCCACCTAATGTGCGGTGGGTGACAACGCCATCGGGGCTAATAATGTAGGTAGTCGGTAAAGCCATAACTGGGTAACTTTTTATTACCTCCCCTTTTATATCCA
>JALTKP010000034.1 GCA_027078075.1 Gammaproteobacteria bacterium
TTTGTGTGCACTGGCATTTTGGTTTGCTGGAATGACGGGCTTTGATGCACTCTCTCATAGTTTCTCAACGATTGCGATTGGTGGTTTTTCTACACATGACGCGAGTATGGCATTCTTTGATAGCACCATAATTGAATCAATTACTATTGTATTTATGTTGTTAGCGGGAATGAATTTTGCACTGCATTTTGTATCGTGGCGTAGTTTTAGTATTGCGCCTTATATTCAAGATAGTGAGGCGCGGTTTTATTTAGGATTACTCTTAGTTGTCTCAATATTTACATCTGCCTATTTGTATTTTAGTGGCACGATTAACCAAGTTGGTGAAGCAATTCATCACGGTGTTTTTCAAACCGTTTCGATTGGTACTACTACAGGTTACACAACCACTGGTTACGCTTCATGGCCAGGTATGTTACCGGTGTTACTTTTATTTATAAGTTTCATTGGTGGTTGTGCAGGTTCGACTGGCGGCGGCATGAAGGTAATTCGCTTTTTGCTTTTATTGAAACAAGGCATGCGGGAAATTACACGATTAGTTCATCCTAGCGCACAAATTCCAGTAAAGATTGGTAGTAAGGCGATGTCTGATCGCGTTATTAACTCGGTATGGGGTTTCTTTGCTGTTTATGTTGCCCTGTTTGTTATTATCATGTTGGTGCTCATGGCAACAGGGATGGATCAGATAACGGCTTTTTCCGCCGTTGCCGCTTGTATGAATAACATGGGTCCAGGTTTAGGCGATGTTGCTGCTAACTATGGCAATGTAACTGATTTTGGAAAATGGGTACTTTGTTTTGCAATGTTACTTGGACGACTTGAAATATTTACATTGTTGGTTTTATTAACCCCTACTTTCTGGCGTAAATAAAAAGTTTTGAGCGATCAATTAAGAGCACTGTGGGATGAGCGTTATGCTAATAATAGCGACACACCTCAAGCCTGTCAGATACTGAGAGAGTTTTCACATTTACTTCCGTCTCAAGCAAAGGCATTGGATTTTGCATGTGGCTTAGGCGGTAATGCCCTACTGCTTTCTAAAATTGGTTTATCTACTACCGCGTGGGATCTTTCTTCAGTTGGAATAGAAAAATTAAATCATTTAGCGAATCAACAATCACTCAATGTCGATGCTGTGGTTCGAGATGTTATTGGCCAGCCACCTGAAGCAAATAGTTTTGACGTGATCGTGGTGAGCTATTTTCTGGAGCGAAAGTTGTTCCCTGCCCTACTTGCGGCATTAAAACCATCAGGTTTATTATTTTATGAAACCTTTATTGCAGATAAGCCATCAGGGACAGGTCCATCGAATCCTGATTTTTTATTAAAGCAAAATGAGTTACTCAGGTTCTGTGACAAGCTCATTATTCGTGCTTATCATGAAGAAGGCATGGTTGGTAATATGAACGAAGGAACCAGAAATGTAGCGATGTTGGTGGGGCAGAAATAATTTTTTGAGTGCAGCTGTAAATTATTCTTCTATTTTATTACCAACATCAATAATGTCTTCTGAATAATCTGTTTCAAGTATTTTTATAGCCGGTGCTGCATCTTCTGTGGCAACCTGTAACTTGATACCACCAACAGCGATACTGTAGAGCCAGTCCGTCTGTACTAAATGTTCGTCTGCAAGCCATGATTCAATGCCTTCGGCCGCGAGTCGTCCCATAGCAATATGGGCTTCAGGCATACCATCGTAGCGTGCAATTATAACTCCATTTCCCATTTTATCGTTTATTTCCTTATTTAATGTAAATTGCAATTCAATTAGTTGATATTGTAGGCATATATTTGTATTTATTATCTTATTTTAGATTTAGAATAGAGGATTAAGCGTATTTATGTAATATTTTACTATCTGTGTATTATTTTTATCTTTATATGGTTAAATTAAGATGATAGTGGTTATTTTATATCAATATGCGGCTATTTTTTTTCCTGATCCCATTATATGGCCTATTTAGTGCTAAATAAGCCTTGTTTTAGTAATCCCATTGACTCCCACAGTGCTAGTCGGTCTATACTGGGTCAAATCTAGAACAATAATACATGTAATTAAGGAGAGAAGTATGCCGTTTGATATAGGAAGTTCGGGAACACTGGTCATTGTCCTGTTGGTTTTGGCGGTTGTTATCGTTAAAGCAGGTGTAACGGTTGTCGGTCAGGGGATGGAATACACCATAGAGCGTTTTGGACGCTATACCAAGACATTACGCCCAGGTTTACACATTATCCTACCTGTTATTGATTCTGTTGGTAACAAGGTCAATATGATGGAGCGTGTCATGGAAGTGCCTTCGCAGGAAGTAATTACGAAGGATAACGCCATGGTCACTGTTGATGGCGTGGTATTTTCTCAAGTACTTGATGCCGCGAAGGCATCTTATGAAGTTAACCAGCTTGAGTACGCAATTTTGAACCTCACTATGACTAATATACGTACGGTGATGGGTTCCATGGATTTAGATGAATTATTGTCACAGCGTGACACGATTAATGCACAGCTGTTAAGCGTGGTCGATGATGCAACAACACCTTGGGGCGTCAAAGTGACACGTATCGAAATTAAGGATATCTCACCACCACGTGATCTAGTTGAATCAATGGCGCGACAAATGAAAGCAGAACGAGATAAGCGTGCCAATATTCTTGAGGCAGAAGGTTTCCGTCAGGCGGCTATTTTGAAATCAGAAGGTGAAAAGCAGGCGGCAATTCTTTCAGCAGAAGGTGATAAAGAAGCGTCTTTCCGTGAGGCAGAGGCGCGTGAACGTTTAGCTGAAGCTGAAGCAAAAGCCACCATGATGGTATCGCAAGCAATTGCTAAAGGTGATGTGCAAGCAATTAACTACTTTGTTGCTAATAAGTATATTGAAGCACTAACAACCATTGGTTCTGCGGATAATCAGAAAGTATTCTTTATGCCAGTTGAAGCATCAAGTGTCATCGGTGCTATCGGCGGTATTGGTGAAATTGCTAAGCAGGCGTTTGATAAGAAGGATTAGCTATGGAGCTTTTTACTGAATTAAATAGTTGGCACTGGGCAGTAATCGCGGTGATCCTTATTACTATTGAGGTCTTTGCCCCTGGTGCCTTTATGATTTGGTTAGGTGTTGCTGCTGCTTTCGTTAGTATCGTGCTGGCGTTATTCCCAGCGCTATCATGGGAAACACAGTTTGTTATTTTTGCAGTGGTGTCGGTGGCAAGTATCTATGGTTGGCGGATGTATGTGAGAAAGTACCCATCAACTACGGATCAGCCCGTTTTGAACCAACGTGGTGAGCAGTATGTAAACCGCGTCTTTACATTAGAAGAGCCGGTGGTAAACGGCCTAGGTAAAATAAAGGTTGATGATTCTACTTGGAAGATTGAAGGTGATGATTGTGCACCTGGCACAAAAGTACGCGTAATAGGTGTCGATGGCGTGGTATTAAAGGTTGAGCAAGTTTAACCGATGATAACTTTATGATGGGGCTGAGTTTCTCAGCCTTTTTTATAGGGTTTTAAGGTGACAAGGAATGCTTGAACTTGAAAAAACACTAGCAGAGCAACTAAAGATTACGCCACAGGAAATAGCTAAGCGAAAGAATATGCTTGATATAACTGCAGCCGATGAGGCTGTTCTAAAGGAGAATAAGGCTTTATTTGTCCGTTACCTCGATGGCATGATCAAAAATTTTTATGATAAACAAACGATGGTTCCAGAAATTGCGCGTTTAATTGGTGATGCAGAAAGTATGCAGCGTCTTAAATTAGCGATGAGCCGTTATATTATCGAATTATTTGATGGCAAGTATGATGAAATATATGTAAATCGTAGGTTACGTATTGGCAAAGTGCATCATCGTATGGGGGTGTCTTCAACGCTCTATATTACGGCAATGCAAATGCTACGCTCTGCGTTATATCAAACTGTTGATATGACGTATTTTAAACAAGAAGACTTTATGGCCGGCAATGCGCTTAAGGCGGCGATAAGTAAAATATTAATGTTTGATATGCAATTTGTATTTGATACTTATGTAGCGAGTTTAGTTGATGAAGCAGATGCGGCTAAGGAAGAAGTCAGTCGCTATGCAAAGAATCTTGAAGTTGAAGTAACCAAACGTACTAAGCAGTTAGAAGAATTGTCACTCAAAGATTCATTAACCGGGCTATCAAACCAGCGTGCATTTTATGACCATCTACGGCGAGAGTTATCTGCAGCTGAGCGTTATAAAGAACCATTGAGTTTATGTTATTTAGATTTGAATGGATTCAAGAAGCTTAATGATACAGAAGGACATCAGGCAGGAGATACACTGTTAAGCATAGTAGGAAAAGCTATGCTTGATGTTACCCGTGACTCAGATATTGCCAGTCGTTATGGCGGTGATGAGTTCTGTATGATCTTACCTAAAACAAGTTTAGAAAAAGCGGAGTTAGTAACTAATCGTTTAATTAAAAACTTTAAAAACCTAGAAAATCGGGGTGTAAACTTTAGTGTTGGCATTACCAGCACGGAGAGAAAGATAGATTCTGATAGCAACTTTGATTGCGATAGCTTAGTAAAACAGGCAGACACGCTTATGTATAAATCTAAGGCAGCCAGTAAGAAAAAACAGGGATATTATATTACTACTGATAAACACAAAGCCAAACGAATTTAGCTACAGGTAAGCATAAAGTTGAATATCTACGGCACTATAATATCGAATATGCTACAATTTCTGACCGAAATCACTATATATAAGTAGCTAAGCCCGTGAAAACCAATCGAACTGAACTCATTCATAAAGCCCTTGCCGAACGTATTTTAATATTAGATGGTGCAATGGGTAGCTTGATCCAAACCTATAAGCTAGAAGAAGCTGATTACCGTGGTGAGCGCTTTGCAGATTGGAGTTGTGATGTAAAGGGCAATAATGATTTGTTAGTGCTGACCCAGCCACAGATTATTAAGGATATTCACAAAGCCTACTTAGAAGCGGGCGCCGATATTGTTGAAACAAATACGTTTAACGCGACCTCTATTTCAATGGCAGATTATGAAATGGAAGAGTTGGTTTATGAAATAAACCGCGAGGCTGCTGCTGTTGCACGTGCTGCCTGTGATGAATTTGAAACAACAGATAAACCACGATTTGTAGCAGGTGTGCTTGGCCCGACAAACCGTACTGCAAGTCTTTCGCCCGATGTAAATAATCCCGGTTATCGAAATATCACCTTTGATCAATTGAAACAAGCATATACAGAATCAATGCGTGGTTTGGTTGATGGTGGATCGGATATTATTTTAGTTGAAACTATTTTTGATACTTTGAATGCAAAGGCGGCTTTGTTTGCGATTGAAGAGTTCTTCGATGAACATCAGATAAAATTACCAATTATGATATCAGGTACGATTACTGACGCATCAGGGCGAACCTTATCTGGACAAACAGCTGAAGCTTTCTGGAATTCCTTGCGTCACGTTGAACCAATTAGTTTTGGTTTTAACTGTGCATTAGGCGCAAAAGAATTACGACAATATGTAGAAGAAATTGCGGGCCTAGCAAATTGTCATATAAATACTCACCCGAATGCCGGTTTACCAAATGAGTTTGGTGAGTATGATGAAACTCCTGATGAAATGGCCGGTGAAATTGAAGAATGGGCGAAGAATGGCTTCTTAAATATTATTGGTGGTTGTTGTGGCACAACACCTGCACATATTACGGCTATTGCAAAAGCCGTTAGTAAATACCCACCCCGCCAACCTAAGAAAAATGATTTTACTACTCGCCTAAGTGGTCTTGAACCGTGCAATATTACTAAAGACTCCTTGTTCGTAAATGTAGGTGAGCGAACTAACGTTACGGGTTCTGCAAAATTTAAACGTCTCATTCTTGAAGAACAATACGATGAAGCACTTAGTGTCGCACGCGAGCAAGTAGAGAGTGGCGCACAAATTATCGATATTAATATGGATGAAGGAATGCTCGATGGTGAAAATGCCATGGTGACATTTCTTAACCTAATTGCTGGTGAGCCAGATATTTCACGTGTACCGGTAATGATAGACTCATCAAAATGGCCGATCATTGAAGCGGGTTTAAAATGTATTCAGGGTAAAGGTATTGTTAACTCAATCTCAATGAAAGAGGGCGAAGAAAACTTTATCAAGCAAGCACATTTATGTCGTCGCTATGGTGCAGCAATTATTGTTATGGCATTCGATGAAGAAGGCCAAGCTGATACACAAGCGCGTAAAATTGAAATTTGTACACGTGCTTATAAAATACTAACTGAACAGGTTGGTTTCCCAGCAGAAGATATTATCTTTGATCCAAATATTTTTGCCGTTGCAACCGGTATTGAAGAACATAATAATTACGGTGTCGATTTTATAGAAGCGACACGAGAAATTAAAAACACTTTGCCACACACCATGGTCAGTGGTGGTGTTTCTAATGTGTCATTCTCATTCCGAGGTAATAACCCCGTACGTGAAGCCATCCATGCTGCTTTTCTTTATCATGCTATTAAAGCGGGTATGGATATGGGGATTGTTAATGCAGGCCAGCTAGCTATTTATGATGACTTGCCAGAAGAATTACGAAATGCCGTCGAGGATGTTGTTTTAAATCGCCGTGACGATGCTACTGAGCGACTACTTGATATTGCCGATAGATATAAAGGTGATGGCAGCACGGTTAAGAAAGAAGAAGACCTTGCTTGGCGTGAAGACCCCGTTGCTAGACGTATAGCACATGCGATGGTAAAAGGGATTGATGCTTTTATTGTTGAAGATACAGAAGAAGCACGTTTACAGTTTCCTCGGCCTATTGAAGTGATTGAAGGGCCATTAATGGATGGCATGAATATCGTTGGTGATTTATTTGGCGATGGCAAGATGTTTTTACCACAGGTCGTTAAATCTGCACGGGTAATGAAAAAAGCAGTTGCACATTTATTGCCATTTATTGAGGCTGAAAAATCAGACGGTGCTAAATCTAACGGTAAGATATTAATGGCAACCGTTAAAGGTGATGTACATGATATTGGTAAAAACATTGTGGCAGTTGTCTTGCAGTGTAATAATTTTGAGGTAGTTGACCTTGGCGTTATGGTGCCAGCCAATAAAATCATTGAAGCCGCGAAAGAACATGATGTTGATATCATCGGTTTGAGTGGGTTGATAACACCATCACTTGACGAAATGGTTCACATGGCAAAAGAAATGCAGCGTGTAGGCTTTGAAATTCCAATGATGGTGGGTGGTGCAACAACCTCAAAGGCACATACTGCTGTTAAGATTGATAAGAATTATGCACATCCTACGGTTTGGGTTAAAGATGCTTCACGCGCGGTTGGTGTTGCGCAAAATTTAATTAGTGAAGAATTCAAAGATGATTTCGTTGCCGCGTTGAAAGAAGAATATGAAGTTGTTCGTGTGAATCATGCAGGTCGTCGCGCACAAATAAAATGGTTAAAAATGGAACAGGCACGGAAAAATAAAGTGCCTATTGATTGGGAAAATTACCAGCCAACAAAACCGACATTTACCGGTCTGAAATCATTTGATGATTATTCATTAGAAGAATTACGAGAATACATTGATTGGACACCATTCTTTCATACTTGGGAATTAAAAGGGCGTTATCCTAAAATATTTGATGATCCTGAAAAGGGTGTTGAGGCGAAAAAGTTATTTGCTGATGCACAGGCGATGCTGGATAAAATTATTAATGAAAAGTGGTTAAGCGCACGTGCCGTGATCGGCTTGTTCCCTGCAAATTCTGTAGATGACGATATTGAAGTCTACACTGATGAGTCGCGCAGTGAAGTTAAAACGGTATTACATAACCTGCGTCAGCAGCAGCAAAAGCCACCGGGTAAACCTAATCTTTGTTTAACTGATTTTATTGCACCTAAGAGCACAGGCTTAAAAGATTATATTGGTGGTTTCGCTGTGACCACCGGCATTGGTATTGATAGTAAGATTGCTGAATTTGAAGCAGATCATGATGATTATAATTCGATCATGCTAAAAGCATTAGCTGACCGTCTTGCTGAGGCATTTGCAGAACGTATGCACATGCGAGTACGTAGGGAACTTTGGGCTTATGCAAAAGATGAATCTTTATCGAACCAAGAGTTAATAAAAGAGTCATATAAAGGTATACGTCCAGCAGCCGGTTATCCTGCAAGCCCAGACCATACGGAGAAAGATATTCTCTGGGAATTATTGGATGCTGAGAATATGGCTGGTATCGTATTAACAGAGTCAAAAGCAATGGTACCGACGGCAGCAGTGAGTGGTATATATTATTCACATCCGGATGCCAGTTATTTTGCGGTAAGTAAAATAAACCGTGATCAGGTTGAAGAGTATGCTCAGCGAAAAGGGATGACAGTTGCTGAAACTGAGCGTTGGTTGTCACCTAATTTAGGATACGATGCAGAATGAAAAATATTTATAGTGTAGTTTTAATTAGTGCCGGATTATTGTTTTCATCATGGTCTATGGCAAGTCAGGAAATAACGGTTTACAAAAGTGCCACATGTGGCTGTTGTAAAAAATGGGTTAGTCATTTAGAGAAAAATGGTTTTAAGGTAAATTCCATTGATGTTAAAGATGTGATCCCTTATAAAATTAAGCATGGTGTAACACCACAGCTAGCATCCTGCCATACAGGTATTATCGATGGCTACACTATTGAAGGGCATGTACCTGCAGCGGACATTAAGAAACTCTTGAAAGATAAACCTAAGGGTGTAGTTGGTTTGTCAGTGCCACAGATGCCTGTAGGTACGCCTGGTATGGAACACCCAACACGTAAAGATCCTTATAAGGTGATTAGTTTTGACAAGCAGGGTAAGGGTTCAGTATTTTCTGAGTATAAGAACTACTAATCGTTAACCATTAGAACTAACAACTCATAACCCAAAAGGGTTATGAGTTTTCTTCAATAAAGTCTTCAATTAGTCTTACCGGAATAGCACCGGCATCGGCAATTCGTAATTTACCTTCAGGTGTATAGATAAAAAAGGTCGGTGTACCAATCCATTGGTTGCCGGTGAGGTCATAGTACATCCCCGCCACATCTTCGAGTGAACCAATTAAATTAGGAAAGTTGAGTTTGTGTTCATCAACAAAGGCTTGAGCTGCAGCCTTGTTTGCTAAGCCATCGACAGAAATACCTAACATTTGGATGTCGCCATCATCTTCATTGCGTTTTTGTAAATCAACGTACTGATATGCTTCTTTATTACAAATATGGCAGTCGGAAGCCCAAAACATAACAACCAGCCATTTACCTTTGCCACTGTAATCGCTAAGGCTAGCAGCTTTGCCATTAAAGTCTGTTAGTGGTCCTGCGCAGGCGAAGCTGGTCACCACAAATAGTAGTAAAACAGCTAACAACTTGATTATTTTATTATTTTTAATAGTTAACATAGCGACCTCATTGATTCAGGCTATAATAATAGGACTGATATTAAGACAATAGTTTCTTTTCGTGGTTCAATGCTCATTCTCATGGGGGAGTTGTTAGCATGTACGTGACATTAGATGTATTTAAAGCGGCTAAAGTCAGCCGTGATAATTACCGGCTTTATGTCGCGTTAAACTACCTTAGTTATTTGGGTTTTGGTGCACATGCTTTATTTATCCCTTTATTTTTCTGGTTAGGTATTCCCGAACTCGCAATTTTTAATATTTTTAGTACCTTGCTTTGGGTTTTAGCCTATTACTTAAATCGTGCTGCACATCATCGTGAAGCAATTATTTTTGCCGCAATAGAGAGCATTACTCACGCTGCGCTTGCCACCTATTTTTTGGGTTGGGATAGCGGTTTTCATTATTACTTTTTGCCAATTATCTTATTTTTGTTTATTAATCATAAGCAAAATGTTTTAACGATTATTATTGAAGCCATTATTATTTTTGCTGGTTATTTATGGCTTTCTATTTATACACATGATGCGCAATTTGCTGCAAGAGCGCCAATTTCAGTATTAAATGGTTTGCTCTATATGAATATTGCGGTTAATTTTTCAGCGTTCGCTATTTTAGGCTATTTTTTCCGTATCGCATCGATTAGTGCTGAAGAACAAATGGAATTGCTTGCAACCACGGATACGCTAACAGGTCTATTTAATCGACGCAAAATGCGCGAGTCAATTGATAATGAAGTAATACGTTATCAGCGTGATAAAAAGCCTTTTTTAATCGTGATTACGGATATCGATCACTTTAAACAATTTAATGATAACTATGGGCATGATTGTGGCGATTATGTTTTACAGCAAGTGTCGTTATTGATGAAAGATTCTCTTCGAAAGCAGGATGTGGTTGCTCGTTGGGGTGGAGAAGAATTTTTGATTATGTTGCCTGAAACAGAAATGGAAGGGGGGATTCAGGCAATTGAGAAACTGCGTGAGACCTTGGCAAACACTCTTTATGAATACAAGGGAAATCAATTTTCAGTGACAATGACATTTGGCGTTACAATTTATGATGGTAGCTGTGACGTCGATACCTGTATTAAGCATGCAGATGAAGTACTTTATGCTGGTAAACGGGGCGGTCGAAATAGAGTTGTGTCTACGTCAAACTCTTAAGGGTTTAAATGCCATAATTAATTAATGGTTTTAGTTGTGAATACGCAAACTCACCATACGGCTATTAATTCCTTTATATTTTGTATATTAGCAAATGCTAATAATGCTATCATTAGCTCAGTCACTTTTTGGGCAATATCATGACAATTGAAACTTTTGAACATTATTCGCTGGTTATTGGCTCTACCGGCTTAATTCTTTATATGTTGTATATCATTTATTGTATCGGCAAAGAATCGAAGGCAGGGAAGTATGGCATGATGGTATTGTTTCTTGCGCTAGGTCTAGGGTTTGTGGGTTTTATTGTAAAAACTATTTTAGTTGAGTTAATGGAATAGATAGTGACTGACACAGCCATTATTAAAGAGTTGCCTGACTTTAGTGTAGTCAATTTAGAAATCATGCAGCAGTTTAATCAATATCGAGACTCTGATGAGATTCGGCGTACGCATTACTTTGCTGGCCGTTATGAGAATATTTATCTCGATCTAGAAAAAATTCCCGCCATGCAAAATGTCATGGATCAAGCGCATCGTTATGCTCAACAAATTCTAAAAATCGATCAGGAACTGAAGCGTGGTTTCTGGTTTAACCTTATGATGCCGGGGCAGGTTACTCAATCGCATACTCACGACGATGACGATGAGTGTCTGTCGGCGGTATATTATATTGATACGCCTCAAGATAGCGGTGATTTGCTTTTGAATACTGAAGCAGATGTTTTTCGAGTTCAGCCTCAAGCAGGTAAGTTTGTTTTCTTCTCCCCTGATATTCCACATGAAGTCACTGAAAACAAAAGTAATTTTGAGCGATTATCGGTAGGAATGAATTTTGGTATTGACTTAGATTAAGTGCGGTTTTCACCTCTAAAGTTGTTTGCATCGTTGACGATACAATTAGAACGTAGTTGTTCATATTGATATGACAGGATGCAGGATGCCAAATAATTCAGAGAGCGGTAGCGTTGATATTGAAAAAATGCTCGCTGAGTTACGCATTGGGTACGTTGCTGAGCTGCCGACCCGCCTTGAAGAAATTGAGCAGATTATTCTTTCGTTAAAAAAAACAGATTTATTCACTGAAGATTATCAAAGTATTTATCGCCATATTCATAGCATCAAAGGCAGTGCTGGTACGCATGGCTTACACATTGTTTCGACAGTTTGTCATGTGTTGGAAGATAAAGTTATCGAAGTAGAAGGTAATCAAGCTCTAATATCAGATAAATTTATTGAAGATGTGCTGAGTTTTATTGATTTACTCCGGACAACACTAGATTTAATCAATAGCAAAGTTGATGATTTTTCAGAAGTTGAAGCGGAACTTGAGCGTCTAAGCGGTAAGGGAAGTGAATACGAATATAAAGTTTTATTGATTATGGCAAGTGTCTTACATCGTAAAATGGTGGTGAGCGCATTTAAAGAATTTCCCGTTAAATTCCGCTATGCAACCAATGGCTATGATGCACTGGGCTTACTTTTAAAGGAACCATTCGATATTTTAATTACTAATATGGAAGTGTCTGATTTACAGGGCTTACCCATTATTAGTGCATTGCGAATGTCACATAATCGAAATCGTGAAATCCCCAGTATTTTATTAACTTCCGGCAAGGTACACACCTATGGTCGAAGTATTGATCCTAGTTATGTAATAAAGAAAGATGCCGAGTTAATGGAAAACTTACATATTGCTGCAAGCAATATTGTTAAAGATTTAAATGAAAAATTAGAATCTTGATTTAATTGAAGATTTTCATTAGCCAGTCTATTATTCTTAATAATAGTTTAGGGGTACAGACATGGCTAAAGGTAGTTATCAGGTTATTTTTAGCGGCGAAATTATTGAGCATGCCGATATCGACATGGTTAAAAGTAATGTCGCGCGTGTTTTTAGTTTACCCGCAGATCGAATTGAAAAACTGTTTTCTGGTAAACGTCTTGTGCTTAAAAAGGACATTGACCAAGCTACTGCTGAACGCTATAAAACGACCTTGCAAAGAGCAGGTGCCCTTTGTGAAATAGAAGCTCCTAGCGCTGTTATTACAGAAGAAATTAAACCCAATCCAACACCTATCACGCAGGTAGATGATGTCAGCATGTCTGTTGCGGAGCCTGGTAGTCAAATTGGTGAGCATCAAGAAATACCTGAAGCGAATATTGATACCAGTAGTTTAGACATGGCTGAAGTAGGGATTACCTTGGCTGAGTCTGATCATGTGCCAGATGTGCATATTGATACTGGCAATATTGACATGGCAGAGGTAGGAATAACACTGTCGGAAGCAAAAGAACCTGTTGAGGCGGATATTGATGTTACTCATATTGATATGGCCGAAACGGGCGTTACATTGAAAGAACCGGAAGAATTTTTAGAAGCAGAATTTGATTTAGCTGATTTAAGTATGGATGAAGTTGGTGCAACACTGACAGAATCTGAGCCAGTGCCTGATGCTAATATTGATACAAGTGGCTTAAGTTTAGATTAAGCGGCGGATTCAGGTGGGTCAATTTTTGTTAATTTACAGGCGATTTCGTATTTATTAGTCTCTAATTTAGTACATCGAATAACATTACCAGAACCACTCAATGCAGGAATAACCAAGTTTCGACCACGTTCAAGATGAACCGTAATACTAGATCCTATTTTAAGTGGACGTGCTGAGGTGAATAGCATGCCCGTCGCTGAGAAGTTAATGAGAAGCCCCACACTCCAGCGCTCTGAATCATCGGCACGGTGCATCACCGGGCATTTGGCATTAATGCGCGGAAACACACGGTTATTTGGTATGTCTGCTAAGTCATTATTTTGCATTATTTATTCTAGTTGTACTTGAAATCCCCGCTCCTAGTATAGGCGTAGATTGGCGTAATGATAGCTCAAGCCTCAAATTCAACCTCGTAACCACTAAATTTGCGAATATTGAGTACCCCAGAGTCCAGAATAAGATATTGTCCTTTAATTCCTTTTAGGATTCCTTCTATATGCGGTGTTTTATCAAAATTGAGTGAACTGACTTTGGCTGGGTATTCGCTAACAGGATAGTTAATCGTTGTCTGGGCTGAATTATCGAGTCTTTGCATCGTATCTTTACCATATTGAGCTTCTAGCTCAGCAAGTTCAGAAGCACAGATTGAAAATAATTCATCACGGCGAGATGCTAAATCGATCGTTTCAGCTTCTCCTTTGAGCATTTTGCGCCAGTCGGTGCGATCGCTAACATGGTTTTTAATAATCACCTCCACAAGACCCGATAAATGACGGTGGCTAACCTGCATAATTGCTAATGCTTCACTGGCACCCTGATCTATCCATCGGTTAGGTAATTGACGGCTAATACCAACTTTTATGCCTGATGAGTTGGCAAGATAAATATGATGTGGCTGCATACAATGCGCATCACCCCAAGCTGCATCTCTGCAAGTTCCTTGATCGTAGTGGCACGTTTCAGGCTTCATGATGCACATATCACATTGAGGTAAGCTCTTCATACAAGGAAAACAGTGACCCTGACTGTAACTTTTGTTGGTTTTTCGACCACAAGCAACACAGTGGATATTACCGGTGGCTGTAAGGCTGATTTGTTTACCAATATGCTGGTTCATTGGTTCAAGATGGTCATTCAGCGGCATGGTATAGATAACCGGTGATTCAAGTTTGACGTGCATTTTTTGTAAATGACCCATTATTTTCATTCTGATGATGACCTTTTGATAATTTCTTGAATATTCGTGCTTGCAATATATTTCATTAAACTTACTGATGATTATACATGGCTGTACTTTTTCTTAGTAGAAAGCTGTGACTGGGTTGATTTATTCTATTAGCAATAAAGATATTTATACTTAAGTTATGAGCTAACTTACCGATACATTCTTTAATAGGATGCTATATAGCATGGAAGTAGTCCACAGATGTGTGATCATAATAAATTATGAATGATATCAAAAAGTTAAGCAGTTCAAAAATTAATCCAGTTTATATCAGAGAGTATTTAACTGAGCGAGCTATTGATTGTGATTCTATTTCGCATGAAGCTTCTTTGACGCTTGAAGCACTTGCTGGACAGCTATTTATACCTCTGCATCAGTTTGCACGTACGCAAGTATTGCGAGACAGCAAAGGTTATGTCGTAGCCATTTCGCCACTGGGTTGTCATTTGGATTTTGTTAGCATTAAAAATGAATTAGGTCGTGAGTTTGAAATGGCATGGCCGGAAGAGTACTCCGCGCTATTTAGTAACTTAAATAGTAACTCAATTCCTCCGATGTCTAGTTTGTTTGATATGGAGTGTGTTATTGATGCTGATTTAATGAAAAATGAGACAATTTTTCTTGCTGATGGTAGTGGTCATGGTTTATTAAAAATGACTAAGGCAGATTTTTTGAAGTTACAAAAATCCCCACGCATTATTAATATGACAGTGACATTTGCGGGGGGCACATCGGTAAGAGTAGTAGGTGTGTCAGATAAAACCAAACAGATGCGTGAAAAAATTGCCAAGTTAGATACCTTGCCAGCGATGCCAGAAGTCGCTTCGAAGCTACTTAAGATGAGTCGTGATCCTGAGACAATGCCAGAGGATATAGCCGCTGTTGTAGAAACAGATCCTGCGATTGTTGCTCAAGTTATGCATTATGCGCGTTCACCTTGGTATGGATTTAAAGGTGAAATTAATTCAGTTAAAGATGCGATATTTTCAATACTTGGCATGGACATGGTTACGAACATGGCTCTGGGTATGGCGGCAGGGAAAGTCTTTAAGATTTCAGCTGAAGGTAAATTAAGTGCAAAGAATTTATGGCAGCACTCGGTTTATTGTGCCGCTTTATCAGAAGGTCTGGCGAGAGCAATGCCGATACGTTTTAACATGAAACCGGGAACAGCGTATTTAACGGGCTTGTTGCATAATATTGGTTTCATGATTATGGCGCATTGTTTTCCTGATGAGTATGTTGCATTAACTGAGGAAGTCGAGGCAAATCCAAATACGGCTATTATTAATATTGAAGAACAAACATATGGTCTAACGCATGCCGAGGTTGGAGCAGATCTAATGCGTCGTTGGGATTTGCCAGAAAAAGTAATCCACGTTATGCGCCATCATCATGATGAGCAATATGATGGTGAATTTCAGCATGATATTTTATTAGTGCAGTTAGCTAATCGTATTATGGCCAATATGAATGTTGGTGATGAAACGAATGCTGATATTGATAGTGAGTTGTTAAGTAAGTTAGGTTTATCAGAAGAAGCTGTTGATACGGTAGTAGAAACAATATTTTCTGAACATTCTACTGAACTTGATAAAATGGCAACATTGCTTGCTGCTTAAAATTCTTTAAATTTTATTCACGTCGTTGCGAGGTGCATTAGCATCGTGGCAATCTTTTAGTTTTATTTCCTTATTTGTCATGTTGGTATTCAGAATTCTTATGGGTATGGTTGCGGTTAGCCTTATCTTTTCTCCTTAGGGTTCCGCTGCGCTGCACAATGCGTCGAAAAGATAAGGCTAACCGCTTAAAGCCTGATACTAGGAGTCATTGTGAGATGCGTTAGCATAGATGGCATGAATCAAATGGATACCTTATCCATTTCCGAAGGGTCAAGGCAATGATGAGTACCGTAACTATCGGAGATGGTTCGCGGCAAAAAAAACCCAGCACGAGGGCTGGGTTGGAAAAAATGTCACTCTTTTGGAAGGAGATTGACGCTAGGAATTATGCTTCAATAAGCGCAGAGTGGCTGTCAGGGTTTGCTGAGAGTTGTGTAGGATATCTCGGTATTAATAGACAAGTTTTTGTAATACTAAAGAATTATAAATAAACATAACTACTTGAATAGATAATAATAAAATAAGGAGAGCGAGATGACAGGTAAATGTAATATCGTATTCGGTTTTTTCTATTTAGTGTTAACCGCAGCGCTGGGGCCAGTGATGGTTAATAACCTACCTGATATCAGTACAGCGCAGCAGGGTAAACAAGCGGCAATGGCTCCTTTACAATTAGCGGCAGACAGTGATTTTGAAAATCAGGAAACCTTAGAGCCGATGACGGATGGTGAAATTGCTCGAGCAAACTCAAAGGCATTGCTGGCATTAAATACACAATTGAATGCCTTAGTACCCAATACAGCGATTAAAGGTGGTCCACATGCACATGGTAATTTAGAAGCCTTGTTGAATATTGCGGTGGGCTTAGTGTTGTTGGTGCTGACTATTAGCAAACGCTTTAAACAAGTTATTAGCGCTACTTTCATCGCGGGCACGTTATTACATTCAGGTGTGCTGTATTTAGGCGTGGTGTTTAGTATGGGGTGGGCTTACACCTTGCTTGAAACGGGTATCGGTCCAGTACTAATTTTGTTGGGTTTACTGCTGGCAGGGATTGCATCAGCGATTGGGATTAAGGATAAAGTGGCGTAATTGATGCGAGGTTTATATCCAGAAATAAAGCCAAATCGGCAATGGCGATTGGCAGTTGATGCACCGCATGAGCTTTATATAGAAGAGTGCGGTAACCCAGATGGAATACCTGTGTTGTTTTTACATGGTGGCCCTGGAGCAGGTTGTGTACCGTATCATCGACGATTTTATGATCCTGAGATATATCGCATTATTCTTTTTGATCAACGTGGTGCAGGGTTATCGACTCCTCATGCGGAGTTAGAAGGAAATACCACTCAAGCACTTATCGATGATATTGAAGCGATTCGTGAGGATTGTGGGGTAGAACAATGGCTGGTCTTTGGTGGTTCTTGGGGATCGACCTTGGCACTGCTTTATGCACAGGCGCATCCGCAGCGAGTATCGGGTTTGATAGTGCGTGGTATCTTTCTTTGTCGGCCTGAAGATATTCACTGGTTTTATCAGCAAGGTGCAAGCCGCTTGTTTCCGGAATATTGGGAGCAATATTTGGCACCTGTACCAGAATCTGAACGTGCTGATATGGTAAGTGCTTACTATCGTTTACTGACGAGCGATGATGAATTAACGCGGCTTAAAGCCGCTAGAGCTTGGTCGTTATGGGAAGGTCATACTATTAGCCTCTTACCCTGCAAGGAAACTGAACAAAGTTTTGCTGCAGCAAAATTCGCTCTCGCAATGGCGCGGATTGAATGTCATTACTTTATTAACAATAGTTTTTTGGAAGATAACCAGATATTGAATAATATCGACAAGATCGCGTATATTCCTGCCATTATCGTGCATGGTCGTTACGATGTAGTTTGTCCGGTTGATCAGGCTTTTGCATTGCATGCCGCTTGGCCTCAAGCCGAACTACAGATTATTTCTAGTGCAGGCCATGCGGCTTCGGAGCCGGGCATAATTGAAGCGCTTGTGAGTGCCACTAAAAACATGGCAAGAAGGCTGGGCTGATGATTGGTTTATTACAGCGTGTGACACAAGCCAAAGTAGAAGTCTCTGAAACATTGATTGGTGAAGTAAGTAAGGGCTTACTTATTTTACTCGGTATAGAGCGAGGTGACACTGAAAAGCAGGCAGATCGGCTTTTAGAAAGGCTGCTCGGTTATCGGGTATTTGAAGATGATACGGGGCGCATGAATTTAAGTGTGCGTGACATTGAGGGGGGCATGTTGATCGTGCCGCAATTTACACTGCCAGCAGATACTCAAAAGGGTACTCGACCGAGTTTTACACCTGCCGCTTCACCGGAAGAGGGTGAGCGCTTGTATGATTATTTTGTTCATCAGGCTAATGCTTCGCATGATGATATTGCTACCGGGGAGTTTGGGGCAGATATGCAGGTTAGCCTAGTGAATGACGGCCCCGTTACCTTCTGGCTACGAGTTTAATTTAGGGTCAGAGTAAAAACTATTTGAATCGTATTGCCATGATCCTAAATGTGCAATATCGGGTAATTTGCTGCAGTTATTCTAGCTTAAGGTAGTATATTCATATTGTATAGCCTGATCGGGCCATAGCCATTGAGTCTGTTAGACAGGCATAATTAACGTCATAATTAATCGATAGTTTAGGGGAATTTTGATGGGAAGTAAGAAGTTAATAAACGCACTGTTGATTGGTGCGTTAATGTTTATTGCTCCTTTATCACAGGCATCATCGGTGTTTTATCAGTATATGGGGAATACATATACCAGCACGTTAGATGGAGCAACAGGTCCTAATGATGCAGATATTTACCGATCAACACAGTTTATCACTGGTATTGTAGAATTTGCAGATCCTTTGGCAGCAAACCTAGATTTGACAGGCGTACTAAATAACGTAACACCACTTAGTTATAGTTTTAGTGATGGCGTGAATACAATTACAGAAGCTAGTGCCGATATGAGAAATATAAGGAATTTTGCGTTTAGCACCGACGCGATGGGTGTTATTACTGATTGGGTGATTGCGATACAAAGACTTTTACCATTTCCTGTATCTGTAGGAGACACAAGTAATACTATTAAGCTCACAAGTATTCCTTCCACCGTTACAAGCGCACCAGGGTCTCTTTTTGTAACGGATGAAGCCAGTTATGGTAGATGTGCGGGCACGATTATTTTTGATGCTTTTTGTAGCGATGGTTTAGGTGATAATGCCGTCGTTCTTTCAGAGGTTAACGGCACATGGGAACAAGTAACTCCTTCAACAGTACCTGTACCTGCTGCAGCATGGTTATTTGGTTCTGCATTACTAGGGATGTTTGGTTTTTCTCGTCGTAAAGCTTAAAAAGCAAATTTAAGATTTATAAAACGGCAGCCTGCTAGGGCTGCCGTTTTTTTTTTGGAACAAGCTTCACTGGATTCAAGTTCAAGTAAAAGCTGCCAGCTCTGTCTTATCGCGGATGAGGCGAGCATAGAACCCCTACGGGCTTAATTATGCATACTTCACCTATCTCCGATGAGTCGCAGTAAAAAAAGGCCGGGCAATTTGCCCAGCCTAAGCAGACTCTCAGTATATGTCCATAACTGAGTTCTAGAGAGATGGTTCTTAAAAAGTTGTACCGATACCGATGCCAAATACCCATGGTTTTAGGTCAACGTCGACAGATGCTCTGACGCCAACAGCGGTATTGGTGAAGTGTGCAGTGGTATCAATGTCGATGTATTTCAGGTCGAAGTTAACAAACCAGTCTTTATTGATGTCGATATCGACGCCGGCTTGGGCAGCTAAGCCCCAAGAGCTATCCATATCTACTTTAGCTGTTGCTGTATCTAAACCACCATCAACTTGTTCGTCGTAGAAATAAGTGTAATTCACACCTACTCCTGCGTAGGGACGGATGTTTGAACGAGGGCTGAAGTGGTATTGCAGTGTGAGAGTTGGTGGCAAAACCTTGGCGTTAATGATACCGCCTAAGCTCGCTAACGTACCAGCGCCATCGACAGTGTTACTTGTTGTGCCAAGAATAAGTTCAGTACCCCAATGAGGTGTGAACATATAAGTAATATCAAGTTCAGGAACAGTGTCATTATCAACTGTAACGCCTGAACCTGCAACGGAAGCACCGTTAACGCGAATAGTGCTGGTGTCTTCATTAGTATTAAGATGAATGATTCGACCACGTACAACCCAATCGCCAGCTTCATAGGCAGCAGCGCTAAAACTAGTTAAATTTAGGGTGACAAGTGTTGCTGCAATAAGTGCAGGTTTGAATCGGTTGTTCATTGTTAAATCTCCAAAAGCACACATCGTGCGTTAAAATTAGCGATGGCTAATGTTATGCGATGGACTAAATAACACATTGATATGGATCAATAATTGTCATCGTTCTGTCATGATTCGCTGATTTAGAGGATAAACCGCTTGTTTTGAGGCAACAGCAGTAAAATGTGAATTTTTCGGTGTAGATTTGCCCACTCTATGTATAATAAAGCTTGAACACAGCGCGGAGCGCGGTATCCTATGCGCCCGAAGTGATTGATTTACCAAGCAGAGATTGAATTGGAAGCATAATGTCAGAACGTAAGGCCACTGTGGCCCGTAATACCAACGAAACCCAAATTGAGATTTCAGTGAATCTGGACGGCACCGGCGCCGCTAATTTTGATACAGGTGTGGCTTTTCTTGACCACATGCTGGATCAGGTCGCTCGTCACGGCATGATTGATCTGGATATTAAAGCCAATGGCGATTTGCACATTGATGCTCACCACACGGTTGAAGACATCGGCATTACGCTGGGTCAGGCAGTGGATAAAGCGTTGGGTGATAAATCCGGTATTCGTCGTTATGGTCATGCTTATGTACCACTGGATGAAGCTTTGTCACGTGTTGTGATTGATTTCTCTGGCCGCCCTGGTCTGGAGTATCACGTTGATTACCCGCGTGCGACTATTGGTGACTTTGATGTGGATCTGTTTGGCGAGTTTTTCCAAGGATTTGTCAATCACGCCAAAGCAACAGTGCACATTGATAACCTTCGCGGTAAAAATGCACACCACGTTGCAGAAACTATTTTCAAGGCTTTCGGCCGTGCCATTCGAATGGCCGCGGAGGCTGACTCTCGTATGCAAGGTATCTTGCCATCAACTAAAGGCAGTTTGTAAACAAGACTGACTCGACCCATGACTACGCTTGCTGTCATCGATTATGGTATGGGCAACTTACATTCAGTGTCCAAGGCACTTGAACATGTTGCCGGTACTGGCGTAACAATAAATGTTACGTCTGACCCCAAATTAATATTGTCTGCCGACAAAGTACTGTTTCCTGGTGTGGGTGCGATTCGAGACTGTATGTCTGAATTACATCGACTTGAGCTGAGTGAGGTTGTTAAAGAGTGCGCCAAAACAAAACCATTCCTCGGTGTTTGTTTGGGTATGCATGCGTTGCTTGATAGCAGTGAGGAAAATAATGGCATCGATTGTCTTGGTGTTATTCCAGGTACCGTGCGCCGCTTTGCAAAGGGCTTGTGTGATGACGACGGTGAAAAGTTAAAAATTCCGCATATGGGCTGGAATGAAATTTTTCAAATGACGCCACATCCATTATGGAAAGATATTGAAGACGGCAGTCGTTTTTATTTCGTGCACAGTTATTATGTTGAATTAGCAAAACCAGACTTTATTGCTGGCTCTACTAATTACGGTGGCGCATTTACATCTGTATTAGCAAGGGAAAATGTTTTTGCCTTACAATGTCATCCGGAAAAAAGTCAGCATGCCGGACTGCAGTTATTGAAAAACTTTATTAATTGGGACGGAAGTCTTTAAGAGGAAATGGTGCAATGTTACTCATACCAGCAATTGATCTGAAGCAAGGCAAGTGTGTTCGTTTGCGTCAGGGAAAAATGGATGATGAAACGGTTTTTTCAGATGATCCTGTAGCGATGGCAGGACGCTGGGTTGAAGCAGGTGCAAGACGTTTGCACATTGTAGATCTTGATGGTGCTTTTGCCGGTGAGCCGGTTAACGCTGGTGTAATTCACCAAATTGCAGAAGCCTACCCAGATTTACCGATTCAAGTCGGTGGCGGTATTCGCCATGAAGACACGGTACAAACTTATCTAGAAGCCGGCGTGCAATATTGCATCATCGGTACAAAAGCCGTTAGTGCACCACATTTTGTTAATGATCTGTGTGTTGAATTTCCCGGACACATTATTGTAGGTCTGGATGCGAAAGATGGCAAAGTCGCTATTGATGGTTGGTCAAAACTATCTCACCATGACGTTGTGGATATGGCGAAACATTTTGAAGACGATGGTGTTGAAGCAATTATTTTTACTGACATTAGTCGTGATGGCATGATGAAAGGCGTTAACTTGGAATCGACAGTAGAGTTAGCGCAAGCGATTACCATTCCTGTTATTGCTTCAGGTGGTATTACAAATATTGAAGATGTCCGAAAACTTTCTGCTGTTGAAGAAGAAGGTATTACAGGTGCAATTACAGGGCGTGCGATTTATGAAGGCACACTTGATTTCGCTGAAGGCCAAAAGTTGGCTGATGAACTGACAGGTAGTAAATAAATCGTGGGTTTAGCAAAACGAATTATTCCTTGTTTGGATGTTGATAACGGCCGTGTTGTAAAAGGTGTGCAGTTTGTTGATATTCGTGATGCTGGTGATCCTATAGAGGTTGCCAAACGTTACGATGAACAAGGTGCGGATGAAATTACCTTTTTAGATATCACCGCAAGCTCTGATAATCGCGATACGATTGTCCATGTCGTTGAAGAAGTTGCAGGTCAGGTATTTATTCCTTTAACAGTTGGTGGTGGTATTCGTACCGTAGATGATATTCGCCGTATGCTGAATGCCGGTGCGGATAAAGTTGGTATTAACACTGCGGCGGTGAATCGGCCTGAGTTTGTACGAGAAGCGGCTGAGAAGTTTGGTTCTCAATGTATTGTGGTCTCGATTGACGCGAAGTGTGTCAGTAGTGTGGGTGAACCCAAAAAGTGGGAAATTTTTACTCACGGCGGCCGTAAAGGCACCGGTTTAGATGCTATTGATTGGGCAATTCGCATGGTTGACTACGGTGCAGGTGAGATATTACTTACCAGCATGGACCGTGATGGCACCCGTGATGGTTTTGATCTTGAATTAACCCGTGCCATTTGTGATGCGGTTGACGTGCCTGTGATTGCCTCGGGTGGAGTCGGAAATCTGGATCACCTTGCTGATGGCATCATTAAAGGTAAGGCTGACGCGGTTTTAGCAGCAAGTATTTTCCATTTTGGTGATCACACGGTGGGCGAAGCTAAGGCACACATGGCTTCGCGCGGTATCGAAGTACGCAGGATGGCAGCGAAACCTGCGCAGTAGCGGTGGTTTTGCTACACTGAGCCCATCAAGTTTAAGATTGGAATGACCAATATGTCAGATGCCTGGTTAGATGAAATAAAGTGGACGGCAGACGGTTTGGTTGCCGTGATTGCACAGGAATCAACTACGGGCAAAATTTTGATGATGGCGTGGATGAACCGTGAAGCACTCGCGTTGACGGTTGAGAAGCAAGTGGTGGTGTATTGGTCACGCTCTCGTGGCAAATTGTGGCATAAAGGCGAAGAGTCGGGTCATGTTCAAGTCGTCAAAGATATCCGTCTCGATTGTGATAATGATGTTATTTTGCTTGAAGTAGAACAAAAAGGTGGTATTGCCTGTCATACTGGGCGTCATAATTGTTTTTATAAACAGTATCAGGATGGCAATTGGGTTGCTGTAGAGCCGGTACTGAAAGATCCAAGCGAGATATATAAAAAATAATGAGCGATGTACTGCAACAATTAGCACAAGTACTCGAAGATCGTAAGCAACAAAATGCAGACGAGTCTTATGTTGCCAGTTTGTATGCCAAAGGGCTCGAAACCATTTTGAAAAAAGTGGGTGAAGAAGCAACAGAAACAGTGATCGCCGCAATGTCTGGTGATAAAGAAAAAATAATTTATGAAACTGCTGATTTGTGGTTTCACACAATGGTTATGCTCGCCAATGCGGGTTTGGGTCCAGACGATGTTCTTAAAGAACTATCACGCCGTGTTGGTGTATCTGGGCATGAAGAGAAAGCCTCGCGCAAAAATAAATAGCGCAGGTATTAATATTTAGTTTAGGAGAGATATCATGGGTTTTGGTGGCATAGGTATTGGTTCACTTATTCTTATTTTAGTGATCGTGATTTTATTATTCGGCACTAAGAAGTTACGTAACGTTGGCTCAGATGTCGGTGGTGCGCTAAAAAACTTCCGCAAAGCAATGAAAGATGGTGACGAAGGAAAATCTGAAACAGCAGAGCTAGATAAAAAAGATAGCGAAGCGATAGACGCAGAAGTTGTTTCTAAAGAAAAGGAAAAGAGCTAAGATTTTTAATCATGCTGTTTAGCGTGTAATCATCCTGGCTTCCTCTCATGTTTGACATCGGTTTCTCAGAACTTGTCTTGATAGCAATTGTCGCCTTGCTTGTCATCGGTCCTGATCGTCTGCCAAAAGTAGCGCGTACTGCCGGACTTTGGGTTGGTAAAATGCGTGGCTTTGTCTCATCTGTAAAAGCTGATATCGATCACGAACTGGCAGCGGATGAGCTTAAAAAAATCTTAAAAGAGCAAGCAGATTCAACCGGTATTCATGAAATTCTCGAAGAAACTAAAGCTGCAGCAGACGATATTCAAAAACAAGATTATGTGATGCGCGCAATTGTTGATGAGGCACCCGAGGATGAATCTATCGATGATGATGGATCAGATTTGAATTCAGATAAAGCGCCTAAAAAAATAGAGAAGAAAGACGGTAATGACCGAGGCGAATAAAACCAGCGAAGAACCGGTGTTTATGTCGCATCTCATTGAGTTGCGCGACAGGTTGTTACGTAGTGTGCTGGTTGTCATTGTTATTTTATTGCCTTTGCTTTTTTTCTCAGCAGATTTATTTACATACCTTACCGTACCTATTATGGCGGTATTGCCAGAAGGGCAGCAACTTATCGCAATTGATGTGGCATCGCCATTTCTTGCCCCCTTTAAGTTAGCTATTTTTACCTCGATATTTATCGCAATCCCTTATCTTTTGTATCAAGCATGGTCATTTATTGCACCCGGTTTGTATCAGAATGAGCGTAAATTAGTTGTACCTTTATTAGTATCGAGTACTCTGCTTTTCTATGCTGGGATCGCCTTTGCCTATTTAGTAGTTTTCAAATTAGTATTTGGTTTCTTTTATGCAATTGCACCTGATGTTGTTAATGTCACACCAGATATAAATAGTTATTTAGATTTCACGATTAAAATGTTTTTTGCTTTTGGCATAAGTTTTGAAGTACCTATCGCAACTATTTTATTGTGTTGGACAGGTATGACAACGCCAGACAAATTGGCTGAAAAGCGTCGTTACTTTATTGTTGGCGTACTCATTGTTTCAATGCTGATGACACCACCTGATGTCGTTTCACAGTTATTGCTGGGTATCCCTATGTGGATATTATTTGAAGCCGGTATTTTCTTTGCCCGTCGTATCTTGCCTAAGCGAGATAAGGACGACGATTATGATGATGAAGACGAAGAAAATTCTATTATGCCCACGGAAGTTGCGGCAAAGGCGGCAACAGCTTCTAGCACTGTATCGACAGGTGTAGGTGCTGCCCCAGAACGAACAGATTCTGATACAGAGACAACAGCGGTAGAAGAAGAGTTTGACGAACCTTATGTCGAACCAACAGATGAAGAAATCGAAGCTGAATTTGATCGTATTGAATCAGAGGAAGACGACGACGAAGATGATGATGGCTCTGATCCACAATCTTTAGAACCTGAGAAAAAGCCTGAATAAGTCTTTAATGGAATAAAGTCAGTAACTTGTTGTCATACAAATGGTAAACAGCGTAAATTTCTCGCACAACCATTAATAAGGCACTTGGCTATGTTACGAGTTCTCATTGTATTAAGTTTATTAGTTCCTGCGTTAAGCTATGCGGAACTAACAAATACCCTAAAAGGTAACTCATCCCCCTATCTTGCCATGCACGGCAATGATCCGGTTAAGTGGCAACAATGGAATAGTGAAACCGTTGCTCGAGCCAAAGCAGAAAATAAACTTTTATTTGTATCGATTGGTTATTTTGCCTGTCATTGGTGTCATGTCATGCAAAAAGAATCATATCAAGCCGCTGATACAGCGAAAGTATTAAACCGTAAATTTATTTCCGTTAAAGTTGATCGCGAATTAAA
>JALTKP010000035.1 GCA_027078075.1 Gammaproteobacteria bacterium
TGTATTACATGGTTACCGAATAAACGCCGGCAAAAGCGCCTTCTAGGCGATCTTCCCAATTATTAGGGGTGTCTGGGTAACTGGGTTTAACATCCATATTAAAATGGATTTCACCACTGGTTTGAGCTGTTTTCTCAACGACTTTGAGCAGCTCAGAAAATGTCTTTAAATCATGATTCTGCATCAATACTTCACTCAAATAGAGCATATTGGCACCTTTATTAGTTAAAATCGTTTGAAACACGCTCGTAGTATCGTGCTCGATACAGTAATCGCCCTTTACCTTCCGCTTGTTCATCTGAAAAGGCTGTTCGGCTATGTAGCACGTTATTGCAAATCAACCCTTGTCCAGCTTGAAGTGTGTAATTGAAAACAAATGGGTTTTCATCATTCAACAGACTGGCAAGATAATCCACTGCTTGCTTTGTGATGGCATTATCACGCCATTCGATACTACGAGTTCTCGCTGTATAACGCATATGGAGGCAATTTGTCTCAATATCAAGGGAGAAAACCGGTCCTGTTTGCTCGGCACGGGTTATTTCACCCGATTCTGTGTTGGCTGGTATGGTCATTGCCTGCGGGTGCATTAAAGCACGAATATACTCGGGATTTTCATCACGCAACTGTAAATAGATCATTTCTGGATCGACTAAGCCATTTTCGCCACCTTCTGCCGCTGGACGAACACAATGTAAAATAAGTGCCCTAATTTGCTGTTCGGGCTTATTGTAATAGCCATCAGTGTGCCAAAGTAAACGTCGATCCGAGTACGGGATGTAACCACGCTTTAATTTTCCTGGCACTACCGTTAACGAAGTAATTCCATCGTCATCTGCCAGCATATTAGGATCAAGATGTGCCAGCCCAAGTTGTTTTCCACACTTGCGAGGAATATCTTTATCTTCCGTACCTTCAAGCTTAGTGTTATATATCAGCATATTGGAATGATTAAATAGAACTGACATTAACTTCTTTTCCTCATGTGTTAACTGTCGTGGGTCTTCAATATCAACAATCAACTCGCTCGCTTGCTTTGGATAATTAGCTAGTTTCCGAATTCGCCATTGCTGATAGGCATTCTCATTGTCCAAAAGAAATGGGCTCTGCTCTTTATTGGCTACCATTTGACTCATTGTTAACTACCCCATTGCTCAAGAATTAAGCGGATTCAAGCGCCCTATTATATAGAGTGCTTGAAAATACCATTCAAATACCAACTTAATCGCTTGGTTTTTTGGATTACTCCAACTTTAGTGTATTATTCGACGCCGGCAAAGCCTCTCTGATGGGGGGCTAGCCAAAAACAGTTAGCATTAAAGCTTTACCGCCCTTTGGACGATAAAGCGGTATTAAATCTGACTTCACGGTCTATCCCATTTGGGAGGGGTAAGTTTTTTTTATACACCCCCAAAGACGGGTTTCACTATGGCGTCAGACGCGTACACTTGCTCAACATTGAATACGGGGGTGTCGATGTGCTCCGTTGTGTTAGCCGATTTTTGGCAAACATAATTAAAGTGGTAATCGACAGCCCAATTGTTTTAACACAAGTTTAGTTTTATTTGGATATAACTGTAGCTACATGAAGTAGCAAAACAGGAGGACATCACAAAATGGCTGATACACCAAAAAACCCTGAGCGTCATCATACGTTCATGCCTTCAGAGAAAAAATCTACTAAGGCTTTCTACGACACACCTAATCTTGACGAACTAGAAAAAGGCCCATGGCCTAGTTTCGTAACGGGTATTAAACGACTCGCTATGCAAGAAGACTTCGGCGACATGATGGTCGACCTTCTTGGTCAATTAGAACATTCTTACAACACACGTCTTGGTTACT
>JALTKP010000036.1 GCA_027078075.1 Gammaproteobacteria bacterium
CTGAGGGTTCTGAAGAGATGATGTCTGAGTCGCCTTTATATGTTGAGCCAAGTTTTCTCAATTATATGCCATATCAAAAAAGTCCTGATGTTGCTGTATTGCCGGCTTTGAAAAATGGGTATATCACTTTTGGCTCTTTTAATAACCTGGCTAAAATGACTGATGAGGTTATAGGTGTCTGGTCAAAAATTTTGTCAGAAATTTCAGAATCCCGACTTTGTATTAAAGCAAGGCAATATAGCGACTCAGTAATAAAACAGGACCACATTAAACGATTCAGTGACGCTGGTATTGATGAATCCCGGCTGGATCTAATGGGTTACTCAAACACAACTACCGAACATCTGCAGATGTATAACACGATTGATATCGCGTTGGATACGTTTCCATACAATGGCACGACGACGACATTCGAAGCATTGTGGATGGGTGTGCCTGTGGTATGCCTCAATGGGACGCGCCATGCATCCAGGGTCGGTACATCTATTTTGAAGACGTTAGGCTTAACTGAGTTATTGGCAGAAGAAAAGCAACAGTATGTAACCATATCCTGCCTCCTGGCTAAAGATGTGAAGAAGCTGTCAGAGATTCGTAGTGAGCTTAGGACGAAAATGACACATTCATCACTTATGGATAACGAATCATTTGCCAGGAAGTTCGAGTCGATTCTGCTCGGCGTAAGAAGAAAAAATTAAACATATACCAGGTTACAGAAGTCATTATCTAATATTATGTCGAATCAAAAAGATATCCAGTCAGCGATACAGTTTTTTCAGAAAGGCAATATCAAGCAGGCAAAACAAATGCTGGATAGGTATATTGTCAGTTACCCTGATGATATCAATGCGAATTTACTGTCAGCAGCAATCAGCGCAACCGAGTCTGATTTTATAACGGTCATTAAACGATGCGACAAGGTTTTAGCTATAGACCCTGCAAATGTTCGTGCAGCTTATAATGCAGCGGTGGCCTGTGAGAAGCTAAAGAGGTTTCAAGATGTTAGGAAGTTTAGCTTGCATGTCCTGCAATATGATGCGGCTAATGTTCCTGCGAAATTACTGTTGTCTGGTGCGCTGTATGATATGGGGGAGTACGATGAGTTACAAAAAATATGCACGCAGATTATTTTAGAGAATAACGACAATTCTGAAGTCATGGCCAGTATATGTACTATTTTTTCGATAAGAAAAAATGCCGTGATTGCAGAAAAAATATTCGAACATGTGCTTAAGTGTGATGCTGAAAACATGGCGGTATTATTTAATCTTGTTGCGATAAATGTTTCTGAGAGGAATTTTGCCAAGGCTGAGAAATTTGTTGACAGGCTAACTTCCCTGAACCCAATTGATATCAATACGATTAGGGCTAAAGCAATTATTTTTCATAAGCACGGTGAGGATCAGCAGTGTATAAAGTTTATTGAGAAACTTCCACCATCTATAGTTTCGGGTGACCCGGTTATAATGATGAAATTGGCTGAATGCTATATGGAATCCTCAGAGTATGAGAGAGCTACCTCGATTTTTCAACAGTGTATAGCCAGTAACATTAAAGTGTCAGAATGTTTTCACAATATAGCAATTATTAAAGATAGGCAGGGAAACCTCAATGAGGCGATAAAATCATACCAATCAGCTCTCAGTATAAATCCGGACTCGCTCAATACGAATTATAATCTTGCATTTATCCTTGATAAAAAAGGCGATAAGAGCCAGGCGATAAAAGCTATAAATAAATGCTTTGAAATTCATAGCTCGCCAGTAGTTAGGCGTGCATTTGTTAAAATATTATCTACAGCAACAATTCATCATATCGATACATCGACAGAAAAAAATATTTTTGACGTCGTTTCTGATGAAGTGACAAATGCTAAGCATTTAGCATGTTTGGTTGTCGACCTTCTTAAACTTAAGTATCCGGTAGTGAATAGACTTATCACCTTTGCAAATGACGGTGATTACGATTCTTTTGTGATATATCTTGGGCAGGGTTTGAAAGAATTGAAAGGTAATCTAAAGTTGCAAATGAGTTTTGTTAACCTGCCGATTACTCGATATGATTTTGAATGTTTTTCTAAAATGCTTCGACGAGCTTTGTTGCTCCAATCATATGAATATGATGTAAATGAGCTGAGTTCTGCATTAGCGATACGTTGTTATATTGACGGTTATGTTTTTACTGTTACAAAAGATGAAGATCATATGGTTAAGAGATTGCTTGATAGATTCGAAGAGAATAAAGAAGGTTCTGATAAAAAAAATATTGCTCTGCTCTCGATGTATGTGTCGCTATATGAGTTATACGAAAAAAATGCTGGTTTAAACATTAACTCTGCGGATTATGACGGCGTTTATAGAAAACTTTTAAAACTTCAGCTGGATGATAATATTTATGAAGAGAGTTTGTATGATTCAATTGAGAGCTATTCAAAAATAAGTAATGAAACATCATTAACAGTAAAGAGACAATACGAGGGGAATCCATATCCTGTGTGGCAGATAATTGATGTCCATGAACCGGAGCCGATCAAAGACGTTATACTGTCTGCAACATCATGTGGCAATGATATAAAGTGCAGATTTGATAATCCAGATATATTAATTGCGGGCTGCGGTACAGGTAGCCACGCATTGCAGACAGCTATGCGAATCCAGCATCAGTCAATGACCGCGCTTGATCTAAGCAGGAGAAGTCTGGCGTTCGCTAAAAGAAAAGCGGCTGAATATGGTTTTAAAGATATTGATTTCAAGCAGCTTGATATACTTAATGTGTCAGATCTTAAAAAGAAATTTGACGTTATTGAAAGCGTTGGTGTATTGCACCATATGCAAGATCCGTTAGCGGGGCTAAAATGCCTGGTAGATATTCTTAAGCCCGATGGGTTTATGAATATTGGTTTGTACAGCAAGCTAGGGAGGCGTTATATCATTAAGTCAAAAGAAATTTATGATAACCCGGATAGATATGTTTCTGATGATGAAATACGTGAAGCCAGGATTTCTCTAATGAACAGTGATGATGAACAACTGGTAAATAATATCTCGTCATACACGGATTTTTATTCATTACATGATTGTAGGGATTTGATATTTCACGAAAATGAAAAAAACTATAATGTAGATGAGCTTGAAAGTTTATTAGAAGATGCCGGTTTGGAGTTTATCGGTTTTGATTCTCATGAGCCGAGTGTCCTGAGCCGTTTTAGAAAAATGTTTCCCGAAAAAAAATCTCAATCCAGGCTGAAGAATTGGGGTGAGTATGAAGAGAAATACCCCGATACTTTTGCGAGCATGTATGTATTCTGGTGTCGCAAGAAAAGTAGTTAACATCTCGTTGTTACTCTGAGCGTTAGTGAAGAATCTTGCCCGTAACTGTTGCTATAACGAAGGATACAGGTATTTATCATCAATGGCTGTTTTCAAATCACCAATATGCGCAGCATAATTTCGCCAACGTTCCATTGATGATTTATATATAGGCTGTGTTACCTGAGCATAACTTGGTGTGTTGACGGTGCGTTTGTTTTCATAATATTTCAGGCAGCTGTCCTGCCATTCAAGCCCTATATGCTGGATCAGTTTTTTGCTATTTTGTTCAGGGCTTGATAACAAATCCTCGTAGCTAATATCAACAATAAGATCATTATACTGATTATGCCAGAACTCCATTAGAGATCTGTACTGGTTATAATAGTGTCCGAGATTGTTTAAGTTATCTGAGTAAGGGTGGTTCTGGTTAAAATTATGAAAGTATATTGAAAGACATACATCTAGCGGATTTCTTAAACAGTGAATAATTTTGCATTCTGGGAATAACTTACGAATGAAGCCTATATATAAAAAATTATGCGGCATTTTGTCAGTGATATAGTTGCTACCGTCACCATGTCGTTTAAGTTTTTTGAGATAAATATCTGAAAGTTGATCAAGTTTTTTGGGTGTCAAATACTTTATGTTATCAGGGTATTGTAAGCTTTTGTTTTCAGTGAAGCTCTGCTCGGAAATTTTGCCAATGTAGGGTAATTCGCCGGCACCACATACCTCACTATGACTGGATAAGATCTGTTCTATTAATGATGTGCCAGAACGGGGCATGCCAACTATGAAAACAGGTGTTTTTGATTGATTGTTTGAAATGATGTCATGCTCTTGATCAGCTTGTATAAACGCACTTTTTATATGATTGAAGCTGTTCTCAGTACTGCCCCTGTTGTATTGATATGGGCGCATATTATTAGCGATTGAATATTCTTTGAATGCATCATCATATGAAAGTTTTTTGTCATAGATGTCGCCCAGGTCAAAGTGGAGTGCCTGTTCGTTAATAGGATTTAACCGTTGGGAAAAACATTTTTTTATAACGCTGATGCCGTTATCATAATCTTTATTTTTTATGCAGATTTTAGCGTAAATCTCTGCAATGTCTGGTGTCACTATATTTCTGGAAAGAAGGGGAGTGATGAGTTCATGCGCCTTGCTATATTCGCCCTGTTTCTCGTAGGAATTTGCCATAGCTGATTGAGGTGCAATATCCTCAGGGCGAATTTTCTGTGCGCGTTTGTAGTATTTTACTGCCTGTTTATGATTGCCCTGGCCCTGGTAAGTGGCACCGAGATTATAGTATGCGTCGAAATAGTCTTTGTTGAGTTTAATCGCTTTTTTATAGTAACTTTCAGCTCTGTCATAGCGGCATTGTGTAAGATAAATATTGGCTATATTATTAAATGTGATGTGATTTTTTCTGTCTAGTTCAAGTGACTTTTTGTAGCAGGATTCAGCGGCGTTAAAATTACCTAGTTCTCTGTATAGGTTGCCTGAATTATTGAGAGCCTGCGTGTTTTTTGGGTTGAGTTCCAGAGTTTTGTTAAAACTGGCTATTGCGGCATCATATTTTCCCTGAGCAGCTTGTGCTATTCCTAGTTGATTCCACGCAAGTTCATATTGTGGATTTAACCGAATAGCTTGTGTTGAGTATTGTTCTGTAGCGGGATAATTTTCTGAGCGCCCATAAATGACTGACATCATATAAAAACATTCAGCATCTCTAGTTTCCCGGCATAATTCAGTATAAATTCTGCTTGCGTTATTGAAATCCTTTTTATTAAAAAAAGATTTAGCACGCATTTTTTTTTGTTTTAAATTATTATTCTGAGGCACTGTTACTTTTTCAGCGAAGATGAGGGAGATTTATATGTATTTTATCTTTGATGATTATACTATAGAGATAAGAGCGGCCCTATGATTAGAAGCAAAATATGCTCTTAGTAATGATTCTGTAATCTTTCTATTGGTTAATTTATTCTCTGACGCTAAATTAGTTCTACGGCGTTAATTTAAAAATTATTAATAAAAAAAGGCATAGCAGTTTCACTGCTATGCCTTTTAAGAAAAATTTAAACTTTTAGAATTTAATTCCCAGTGTGGCACCTAAACTATACTGTCCCATTGAGATAGAAGCATTTGACCCTTGTACGGCAGCGCCACCAGGGCCGAATGCTGTGGGCCCCTTGATTGTATTATTAAAGGCAATCATAACATTCGCGTCTAGAGTAACGTCATCTGTGAAGAAGTAACCGCCGCCAAATGTTAAAGCATGTTCAATTGTAGCAGGTGCTAACATATTGAATAAAACCTGATCTTCTGGAATGGGAGCTTTGCCGTAGTTCCAGCCGGCTCGCAAGTTGATTTTTTCATTAAGAGCCCAGTCAACCCCGATTTTATAGATTGTCATGTCTGTCCAGCCAAAACCTAAGCCCTTAGAGCCGCCTAATAAGCATTGGGTGGTGTCAGTACCCTGGGGGCAGAGATCAAATAACCAGCCAGCAGCGACACTAGCCGGATCAGCAGCCGGGCCTGGGTTGGCAATTGATGCAACGTCGCCATATTTAATCACTTGCACATCAAAGGCGACCGTCCACGCTGGCGTTACATCAAAGGCTACGCCAACAGCATAGTTTTCTGGTATATCAAAGTCACCTTGTTCAGCAAAAAGGTTCTGGTAGCGTTGAAATTTGCTCATCCAGACTCTTGATGAATAGTTAACACCTAATTTTAAGCGCTCGTCCATGAAGTTACCCAGCCAGCCCAGTCTGTAACCACCACCGTAAGCGTGTTCCCAGCCCATGTCAGTAAAGTCACCAGGACTTGAGGTAAAACCAAGGTCTTCAAATGCGCCTAAACCTTCTGCCCTGAAAAATTGTGCAGCCAGTACCAGGGATGCACCAAAAGTATGATTTTTGTGTACTTTATAGGCAATGCTGGGAACAAACTGCATCTGTAGAAGCTCAACGCCTGCTTCAGTTGAAGGCGTGACAGATATGTTTGGGTCATAAAACGTTGGAGGACAGGCTCCAGCATTATAACCAGGGATTGTGCCTGCATTTACTGCTTTACATGAGTCACTATTAACTGTCTGGTTATACTCGGTTTTGAGGCCGGCACCGATAAAGGCAAAACCCAGAGCCATCTTATCGTTCCATTGGTAAGTGCCACCCATTGAAGGAATCATAAATATATTTTGATTACTTTCTTCGTCTGTATAGCCTAAAACTCCGCTTTGATGTGTTACCGCGCGCGGAGGCATAAAAAGTTCTGCACCAAGATCAAAGCGTGTGCCTGATTCAATCATGGTGGCTGGATTAAAGGCGGCTGCCATACCTCCAGTATTATTCGCTACACCTGTTCCTCCCATGGAGCGTGATTTTGCACCGAAACCGATCAGGAAGTAACCATTAGTTGCGTTGGATATTGCGGGTATTGTTAAAACTATTGCGAAGGTTGCCAATAGTGTTATTTGTTTAGAAAATCTCATTTTATAATTTCCTCTTGGAGAAATAATATTCTTATTATTTGAAAGCAGATGCAGTTACCTGCATCTGCTTTTTCCTGTTGTATTTACTTCTGTTTACTGAATCGGCGCAGCCCCAGTAATCCTGCGAAGCCGGCTAATAGCCCCCATAGACTCAAAGCCAAAGCAGGTAACTTTCCAGAACCGGTTTTAGTGTCTGGTGCTGTTGCCACAATCGGTGCTTTTGCTTCGCCTTTTGATTGAGGCCCGGCGTTAAAGTTGGCATTAAACCCATTGAAAGGGCCGTCAATCATTGGTGCGCCATTGATGTTGTCGCCATCGATATCTGTTGAAACCAGCTTCCATGTAGTATCTTCCTTGGGTGGTAAGCCTGCGCCACCATCGTGAAGTTTATTGGTTTCACCTGTAGCGCCGTGTCGATTCCATACACTATTAGCTTCCCATACCTGTACAACATCAATATTAGTTGTAAGGTTCCAGTCAAACAGTATGTGCGCACCGATTTTTCCAGGTGGAATGGTCAGGGTCAGGAACTGTTGTGTCTGGCCTGCAGTGAACGGACCATTACAATCCTGACCTGGGCCGCCCATGCCTGCTTCCAATTGTGCAGAAGTACACGTTGTATCAAACGTTAGCGTTTTTGGTGTTGTGCCTGACTGGTTATCAAAGATACGGATATGGTGCGCAGTCCACACAAAGTTGAAGAATGGTTGAGGTTTGATTGACTTGATGGTCATTACATCAAAATTGGTGTCAGTTTCATCTGTATTAAATGAAGAGCCGTCCCAATCAAAAGCCACATCATTAGTCCCGCCGACAAGATTACCAGCGCTATCGAGCATGGTGAAGTTACTGTC
>JALTKP010000037.1 GCA_027078075.1 Gammaproteobacteria bacterium
CTTAGCTTCACTTGCCCCATTAGCAACATGCCTCGTCGTTATAACCTCGATAGTCAGTTACGCCCACAACTCTAAAACACTGTTGGCGTGCCAATGTTTGCTCTATAATCGCGCCCAGATACCAACTCAAACACCCAGACAATTTATATGGCTACTAAAACAGAACTACTCTCTCCTGCCGGCACACTACACAGCATGCGTTATGCTTTTGCTTACGGTGCTGATGCTGTTTATGCAGGCCAGCCTCGCTACAGTCTGCGTGTTCGTAATAATGAGTTCTCTATGGAGAAACTCGAGCAAGGTATTAACGAAGCACATAGCCTCGGTAAAAAATTATTCGTTGCCAGTAACTTATTACCCCACAATAGCAAGGTCGATACCTATATGGGTGACATCGAGCCTATTATTGCGATGAAACCTGACGCACTGATTATGGCAGATCCCGGTTTAATTATGATGGTACGTGAGCGTTGGCCAGAAATGGCAATTCACCTTTCTGTTCAAGCCAACACAATGAACTATGCTTCAGTTAAATTCTGGAAATCACTTGGTGTTGAGCGTGTAATTCTTTCTCGTGAATTATCGCTTGATGAAATTGACGACATTCGCCAGCGCTGCCCAGATATGGAGCTTGAGGTATTCGTTCATGGTGCGCTTTGTATCGCCTACTCAGGACGTTGCTTATTATCCGGTTACTTTAATCATCGAGATCCCAATCAAGGTACTTGTACAAACTCTTGCCGTTGGCAGTATTACCTCTCTCCTGCTAAAGAAGATGAAACAGGTGATATCTACTTACCTGATAATATTAGACAACCCACTGCCGCAGTAGAAAGCACAAACATGATTTCTCAAATGGGTGGTATGCAACGACACCCTAAAGCCGATCAAGTCTATCTTATTGAAGAAGGTCAACGTCGTGGTGAAATGATGCCCATCATGGAAGATGAACTCGGTACCTACATCATGAACTCAAAAGATCTACGTGCTGTTGAACATGTACAAAAGCTGGTTGATATTGGTGTAGACTCTCTCAAGATTGAAGGTCGCACTAAGTCCCATTATTACGTCGCTCGTACTGCTCAAATTTATAAACAAGCAATTGAAGATGCAGAAGCAGGATGCCCTTTTAATGAAGACCTCTTATGCGGTTTAGAATCTTTAGCAAATCGTGGCTATACCGATGGTTTTTACCAACGCCATCACACTAAAGATCATCAAAATTATATGCAAAATGCTTCAACCAGTTTTACCCAGCGATTTGTTGGTGAAGTGATCGATTTTGATCCTGAAACCCAAGTAGCAACAGTTGATGCAAAAAATAAGTTCTCTGTGGGTGATAAGCTTGAGCTAATCATCCCCGAAGGCAACCAGACCTTTACGTTAGAAAGTATTCATGACAAGAAAGGCAAACCATTAGAGGCTGCATTAGGTAGCGGTTACGTGGTAACAATACCTGTACCGGTTAAAGAAATGACGTTGGGTCTTATTGCAAAATTTCACTAGCCTTATGAAAGCTTGTCTAAATAAAAAAAGGGAATGCAAATGCACTCCCTTTTTTAATATTAAAACACCTAAACTTTAAATATTAGGTATCGCTTTCTTCAACGATTTAAGTGCCGCACTAAATTTACCTGGACGATAAACCTTATCGTTTTTGGTTACTTCAAACATTTTATCCAACGCTTTATTTAAAGTATTAAGCTGCGCTTCACTAATTACTTTTGTATTATCAAGAACCACAACAACATTGTTAGCTGCCATCATAGTTTGTTCTGCCGAGGCATAATCACGTAGTTCACCTCTTAGACCCTCTGCAATAATGCTTTTAAGGATCGC
>JALTKP010000038.1 GCA_027078075.1 Gammaproteobacteria bacterium
AAGCAATCAGCAATACGTATTGAGCGTATGGAAGATCAGCAAGAAGCCGCTCGACTCAGCATGGAAATGCGGAAATTCTAAGGGTTAAACATGTTTAAAGTACGCGACAATGAACCAGATTACGCATTACTGAATGATCCAGACAGTAAGGCGACTAATTGCTATGACACGCCGATTGATACCGTTTCTTCATCTGATGAGTTGTATGGTAAAAGTTTAAACATAAATGATGATGCTGCTGTGGGTGAGAACCCAAATCGTTACAAGCAACACGGCTTCTTTTTTACCGCGGATAACTGTATTGCCTGTCATGCTTGTGAAGCCGCCTGTAGTGAGAAGAATGATAACCCAGCACATATCGCTTTTCGTTCGGTTGGTTTTATAGAAGGGGGCACATACCCTGATTACCAACGTTTAAATATTTCTATGGCGTGTAACCATTGTGATGATCCTGTTTGTTTAAAAGGTTGTCCTACTCGCGCCTACACAAAATTTGCTGAGTATGGAGCGGTATTACAAGATCCGGATATCTGTTTTGGCTGTGGTTACTGTACTTGGGTTTGCCCTTACAACGCACCACAACTTGATCCTGTTAAGGGACAAGTAAGCAAATGTAATATGTGTGTCGATAGATTGGAAGTAGGTTTAAAACCTGCTTGTGTCTCTGCCTGTTTAGGTAAAGCGCTCGACTTTGGTGTGATTGAAAATATCCCTGAAGGGCGTAATCAAGCTAGGACTGAAATCCCTGGTTTCCCAAGTACCGATATTACGCACCCGAATATTCGTTTCCAACAAACACGCACATTGCAAAGAGATATGGTACGTGTTGATAGTACCGCATTGAAATATCATCGTGATGATGATGAAGATAAATTCAAGCCAGTTGTCGATCCAAAGTATGGCAATAAAAAACAGTGGAATTTACGTAAATTACGTTCACGTGAAGATCCATTGGTATTGTTTACATTGATTTCTCAAATGGTTGTCGGTGCCTTTTTGCTATTGTTCTTAGGGCCAATGATTGGGCTTGAGCATTTAGCACCTGATGCGCATTCAACTACTTATACTGCATTGTTATTTGGTTTAATTGGCGTTGAAACCTATGCGCTATTTATTTCTACCATGCATTTGGGTAAGCCTCAGTATTTTTATCGCGCTTTTTATAATTTGCGTTATTCGCCAGTGAGTCGTGAAGTGGCGAGCCTTGCCGTGTTCTATAATTTATTAGGTCTGTATGCGCTATTAGTGACATTCCCATTTGTTTTAACCGACTGGATTGGCTTTTCGGCATCATTTGTTGAAACGCTTACGCATTTAGCCGGATGGGCTGCCGTTGTTACGGGGCCAATATCTTTATTCTTTATGCATAGCATTTACCGGATTAAGGCACGACCTTTCTGGAACCACTGGCAAGTACTAACAAGCTTCTATGGCAACATGTTAGCGCTCGGTGGATTATTAGTTGGTTTCGTTTATAGCTGTGTATTGGTTGTTGAAGGGCTGGACGCAACAGCGTTAATAAATATTATTGCTTGGTCAATATTGTCTGGTTTACTTATTGAAGCGTATGGTTTATGGCGACATGCAACAGACATGCAAGAGCAGGGTGGTGAAGGCGCGGCTTCGCATTACGTACAACGAACTAAATTTGGTAAAACATATATAGTAAGAAATGTTGGTTTAGCCATCAGTATTGTCTTGTCTGCAGTTCTATTTATTAGTTTGCCTTCTGCCGAAATTGCTATGACAGTAATTACCTTGTTGGCGATTGTGATGTTGCTAACAGCACTTGTTGGTCGAGCACTTTTCTATGTGCTTGTTACACCAACTACCATGCCGGGTGCATTCTTTTGGCATAACAAGGGCTTTGAAGAACATGCTCGTGAAACAGGTTTGGCTGGAATGCCACAAGTTGGCGTTATACCCGACACGCATTAGGAAAGAATTAGATTATGTCATTAGTATTTGAAGGTAAGGATGTTGCAGTTGATGAAGAAGGATATTTACTCGATCCAACAATGTGGGATAACCAAGTAGCTGAACAGCTTGCAGAACAACTTTCGCTGGAAATGAATGAAGATCGTTGGCAAATTATTAATATTGTTCGAGAATATTATGAAACAACTACCTGTGTTCCAGAATTGCGTAAGGTTCTGAAGAGCTTAAAGGAACAATCAGGTAAAGATAAAGCTACAAGAAAGCATGTTTATTACCTATTTCCTTACGGTTACGGTCAAATGGCATGTAAAATAGCCGGCATGCGTAAACCTCTCAAGGTATTGTTGGATCTTTAGAATCTGCCAAATAACCTTAACGGGTCATATAAGTAACATATGTATAAGGTTAATATTCCCCAGTTATAAATCCAGACTTCCGTGGGTGATGTCAGCGTGTGGTCATTTCAAATTTTTCGTTCATTTTTAGCGATATTCTGTTTCGCATTTGCTTCTATTGCAAATGCAGCCCTGATCGATTTCACTAGCAGTGTCTGGGGTGATGCAATTAGTGCGGGCGATGGTACATCTGCAACTCACTAGCAGTGGTCGAAATCGGAATGTCTCCTGTACCAATTCCTGGTGCATTTATCTTATTTGGTAGTCTGCTATTAGGTATGTTTGGGGTTAAACGTTTTAGAGTGTAAGAACAAAAAAGCCAGCTCATCGAGCTGGCTTTTTTGTTGATTATTAATTTAGCTTAATTATTTTATGCTGAATTTATTACCTAAGGTTTTTTTGATTTCCTCAGTAGTTACAAAACCATTTCCATCGCTAATTTCTGAGCCCCATTGTGAACAGGTTAGTTTAGCAACATCAGGTTGTTTTTCTGAGGAGATAGTAAATATTGTTTCATGTGGTTGTGCTGTTTCACCACTGAAAGGGTATACCTCGTCTTCGATAACTTGTTGAATGTTAAATCCATCTGGATTAATGGTTTGAGATTTTGAGCTAATTGTGAATATTTCAATATTACAATTAGGGTAATATTCGTCAATATTTGCCTCGCTGACACGTTTTCCATTCTGGAAATAAGCATCTACTTTATTAGGTGCTAGTTTAATTGGTGTGTTTAATCGAAGGGTAGAACCGACTAAGCTTTGTGTGCCCGCATTTGCTAGCAAACTAAAAGATGATGCTAGAACAGTTATGAGTATCATTTTCCTCATTATCTTTCCTCGTAGTATAAATTCATACACTTATAGACAGTGCAATACATAAAATGTTCAAGGTTTGAGTTTAAGTTGGTCGTTCATGAACGACGAGTAAAAACCATAATGATACAAAAATTAACAAAAAACGACTAAATATATAAGTAATTACTCCGTCGTTTGATCTAGATCATGATAGGAAGAAAACGGTTTAAAGTAATGTGATTAGGTGTCGATAGGTTAGCTACATAGATGTTTTTACTGAAGGAAAGTATTTGATGGGTAAATTGATCACAATATTATTGGCACCAGCAGCGGCACTAATGAATAAAATTAGTTTGCCGGTAAAATTTACACTTGTTTTCGTGCTTTTCTTTGTTCCGGTAAGCTATACCGCTTACGTTTCAACGGTAGAACAACTAAATGAAATAGAGAAAATGGAGCTGGAGCAAACTGGGCTTGCTTATATGAAGACTTTGCGTCCCTTATTTGAACATATTGCTGAAATAAGAGGGCTAACCAATGCATATCTCTATGGAAATACGTCGATTAAAGGAAAAATTTTAGAACGACGCCAATATGTTCAGTCTGAATTAAAGGTATTGATAGATATAGATAAACAGTATGGGGCGGCGCTTCGAACAGAAGATAAAGTAAAAGGTATTCAGAAATTATGGACAGGACTAACGCGTGATGTGTTAGATAAAGAACCGGTTAAAGCTTTTGATGCACATACAGAAGTTATTCGTCAAATTCTCGCCCTAAATATTCATATAATGGAAGCATCAGAATTAGTTTTGTCAAAAGAGATTGATATTAACTATATGGCAAATATACTTGGAATTCGAATACCGGTTCTAGCTGAGACATTAGGAAAAGCAAGAGGCTTGGGTGCCGGTATTGCTGCCTCAAAAGATATTTCTACTGAAGCAAGACTGAAGTTAACCGGTTTTGTACAAACCATAGAAAATGCCAACGTAACAATGTCTCATGGTTTTAAAGTTGTTTTTGAGAATAATGAAACTATGAGTAAAGAGTTATCGCTGTTGCATCAAACGGCTGTTAATGCGACGAAACAGTTTATAAATGTCACGCGGAAAGAATTGTTGCAGGGAGATAGCATAAACATTGATTCTGATAAATATTTTTCGAAAGGCTCATCAGCAATTATGGATAATTTAAAATTATTCGACAAGAGCCTTCCTCAATTAGATATGCTTTTGAAGCAACGTATCGATCAAGCATGGAGTGTTATTATAATTAATGATGGTATCAGTGTCGCATTACTGGTAATAACGGCATTTTTGTTTGGTGGATTTTATACAGGATTAATGTCATCAATTCGCCGTATAAAGGATGCAGTGCATTCGATGGCGGAAGGCGATTTAACGATAAATATTAAGTTGGATGCGAAGGACGAGATGCAGTTAATTGCAGATGATATGAATATGATGATTGAGCGAACCAATGCGTTAGTCTCTCAAGTCATAAGTTCTGCCAATATGGTGGTCACTTCGTCTGATCAGAGTTCGGTTGCTTCTGAAAATACGCGGACAGGTGTAGAGCAACAAAATATTGAATTAGAATTAGTTGCAACAGCAATGAATGAAATGTCAGCAACGGTTCATGATGTTGCGAAGAATGCATCAAATACAGCAAACTCGACACGCGATGCTGACAAGGCAGCGAACCAAGGTAGGACAGTAGTCAATCAAACAATTGACTCTATAAATGAACTTGCAAATAAAATGCAACAATCAAGCAATGTCATTCAACAGCTTGAACAAGACAGTGAAAGTATTGGTTCTGTATTAGATGTAATTCGCGGCATTGCAGAACAAACTAATTTGCTCGCATTAAATGCGGCAATCGAAGCTGCACGAGCAGGCGAGCAAGGGCGAGGTTTTGCGGTTGTGGCGGATGAGGTTAGAACTTTAGCTGGGCGAACGCAGGATTCTACCCAGGAAATTCAGACTATGATTGAGAAACTCCAGCAAGGTGCACAGAGTGCAGTAAAATCGATGTCAGAAGGCTTAGAGCAAACAGAAAAAACAGTTGCTCAAGCAGGAGAAGCAGGGACAACACTTAAGGAAATCACTTCTGCTGTTGATCAAGTTGCGATGATGAATGATCAAATAGCATCAGCAGCAGAAGAACAAAGTGCGGTTGCAGAAGAAATTAATCGTAATGTGGTTAATGTTCGTGATGTGGCTGTTAATACGGCTGAAAATGCTAACCAGACGGCGGCAACCAGCGAGTCCTTAAAACAAGTTGCCTCACAGTTACAGGTTTTGGTGAGTGAGTTTAAGGTTAATTAAATTTGTAGTTCTAATTAAAAATCATTTAAAAAGCCGATCTTGTTAGATCGGCTTTTTATCTACATTTATTGTTATGTGAGTCATTTATTTTTCGTTCAATAGTGCTCGCAAACTACTCAATGTTGCACGACCTTCTTCTTGAGTTTTCTCAGGGTCAGCCTTTTCACCTTCGAAATGAAGTAATTCTTGAGGGATCTCATCGAGAAAGCGACTTGGTAGGCATTGAATCATTTCACCATAGCGTTTACGTCTTAGTGCATAACTAAAAGACATGGTTTTTTGAGCACGTGTAATTCCCACATAAGCAAGCCGTCTTTCTTCTTCAATATTATCCTCTTCAATACTAACGCGGTGGGGAAGAATGTCTTCTTCCATACCAACTAGATAAACATGTGGGAATTCTAAGCCTTTTGCTGCATGCAGCGTCATTAGGTGAACATGATCACCTTCTTGTTCGTCATCTCGATTAAGAATATCAAGCAAGGTGAGACGGCTGACAATATCACCTAGATCCGCATCAGTGGATTTATTTGACAGACGCTCTATCCATTCAATTAGCTCAGAGACATTATCCATCTTTCGTTCAGCAACTTTTTCATCAGGGTAACTGTCTTTTAGCCACTGTGAATAATCAATATCATTGACAAGATTTTTTACAACGCTAGTTGGTGAATCATTTTCAGCAGCGTAAACTTGTTTATCAAGCCATTCGCAAAAATATTGAATCCGAGTCACAGCGCGATTTGGTAGTGCATTAACGATGGAAGGGTCATGCATAGCTGCAAACAAACTTGAATTGATATCAGCTGAGAAGGCGACTAGTTTTTCTAGTGTGCCTGGTCCAATTTCACGGCGTGGTGTATTGATGATGCGTAACATAGCATTATCATCATCAGGATTAGTAATAATCCGCAGGTAACACATAATGTCTTTGATTTCGGTGTAGGCAAAGAATGAAGTGCCGCCACTGAGATAGTAGGGGATATTATATTCGCGTAAGCCACGTTCAAATAGTCGAGATTGAAAGTTACCTCGGTAAAGAATCGCATAATCTTTATAGTTAGTGCGGTGTCTGAATTTATGATGCAGTAATCGTGTTACAACTTTTTCTGCTTCTTGTTCTTCATTTGCAGCGCGAATAACCTGTAAAGATTCACCAAAACCCAGTTCGCTCCAGAGTGCTTTTTCAAAAACGTGGGGGTTGTTAGAAATAACACTATTTGCCGCCTGAAGAATGCCACCCATAGAACGATAATTTTGTTCCAGCTTAATGACTTTCAGATTTGGATAATCTTCGGCTAATAAATTCATGTTTTCAGGCTGAGCGCCACGCCAAGCATAAATTGATTGATCGTCATCCCCAACGACGGTTAAACAGCCACGGTCGCCCACTAATAGTTTTACTAATTCATATTGAGTCTTATTGGTATCTTGATACTCATCTACGAGTAGGTACTGTATTTTTGTGCGCCAACGATTTAATGCTTCGATATCCTTTTCAAATAATTGAACTGGGATGAGCAATAAATCATCAAAATCAATCGCATTACAGGCATGTAGATGGCGATCGTAAGCTTCATAGAGTTCAGCCATTCTAGCCACTAACTTATCATCTGCTGTTGCCATCGCTTGTGTATGTGAGATACAGGCGGCTTTCCAGCGTGATATTTGATTGCGTAATAATCTCAGGCGCTCTTCTGTTTCACCACGTGAAAGCTCGTTAAGAACCGCCATGCTATCGGTATCATCGTAAATAGAGAAGCCTTTGCGATAGTCAAGTGTTTCTAGCTCTGAGCGAATGACATTGAGCCCCAGAGTGTGAAAGGTACTAATACGTAGCCCTTTACTCACATCTTTGTCGAGCATTTCAGTGATTCGAGAGCGCATTTCACGCGCGGCTTTATTGGTAAAAGTGACAGCAGCAATATGGCGTGATTCAAAGCCATGTTGGCGAATCAATTCAGCAATTTTTGTGGTAATAACGCGAGTTTTACCACTACCTGCGCCAGCTATGACGAGTAGGGGGCCTTCACGGTACTGTACGGCTTCACGTTGGCCGGGATTAAGAGATGATAATGACATGATTTGTAGCTAACTTCCTGATATTAATCTATATTATTGTACACAGGACTACTGCTTACAGCGGAAATCATGTTAACCTCTATGATACATAAAAA